>SLCJ01000046.1 GCA_007125835.1 Verrucomicrobiales bacterium
ATTGGCCCCGCCACCGCACCTGACGGCGTATTTTTCCAGGGTCCGCCAGCCCGGCGTGGTCTTACGGGTGTCGAGTATGGTGGCGGGAAACCCGGCGACGGCATCGACGAATCGGCGGGTCAGGGTCGCGATGCCGGACAGGCGTTGCAAGTAGTTCAGTGCGGTGCGTTCGGCTGTGACGAGGGCTCGTGCATCGCCTTTCACTGTGGCCAGGATTTCACCCGGAGCCACGAGCGCCCCGTCGTTTTTCACATTGTTGATTTCAACATCCGTCGCCTCCATCTCGGCGAAGACAACAGGCAGGATGGGGAGACCGGCAATGACACCCTCAGCGCGGGCGGTGAACGATGCGACCGCAAGAATCCCGGGCTGCAGGAAAAAGCGCGCCGTGAGGTCGCCATGCGGGCCGAGATCCTCGGCCAACGCGCCCTGCACATGGCGGCGAATGATGTCGATGGCAGGCGGATCGGAAGGGCCGAGTGGACCGTTCTGGGGAATCGGGGCTTGGCTCATGTCCGGGTGGGTTCGAGGGTGATCACGCATTCGAGATGGCGTGTTTGTGGAAACAGGTCGAAGGGTTGGACGCGAAGCGGAGTGTATCCGGCGGCGAGAAACTCCTTCAAATCGCGCATTTGGGTGGCTGGGTTGCAGGACACATAGACCACGCGCGCCGGGGCGAAAGCGAAAAGCTGGGGCAGGAACCCGGGGCCGCAGCCCGCACGCGGCGGATCGATCACCACCGAGGTGGCCGCCGGCGGAACATCCAGCCCGACAAAAATTTCCTCGGCCGATGCTGCGTGAATAAAAGCGTTGGTAATTCCATTTGATTCGGCATTGGCACGTGCACGCTCGACGGCACTGGCATTTACTTCGACGCCCACCACGGATTTGAAGGAACTCGCCGCCGTCAGCCCGAACAGACCGCTGCCACAGTAGGCATCGACCAGGTGCTCAAGCCCGGGGGCCACCGCCTGATTGCGCACATAGCGCGTGAACAGCGGAAGGATGAACGGGTTGTTTTGGAAAAAGTCGCCAGCGAGAAATTCAAAACGAACCCCTTCCACGATCTCGACCGCTGTGGCCCGGGGATCGGTGTGCACGGTGGCGTTCGAGTCGGCGCGCAGCAGCAGCGTAACTCCCTTTTTCCTCCCCCGCCCTGCCTGCCGGGCTTCATCCCGCACCTGCGGCAGCACTTCATTGATTTCCCGCATCGCGATCGGACACTGGGGCACGTCTATCAATTCATGGCGGCGACCGTGTTTGAGGAAGCCGACGGCTCCGACCTCCTCGTCGCGGCGCGGCTTTTTGAAATGAGGAGTGATTTTGGATCGGTATGCGGTGGCCATGGGCGAGCCAATCACCGGCGAGACGGGAAATTCGATCCCCGCCATGTGCTCCAGCAGCCCGGCCACTTGTTCCCGTTTCCAACGCAACTGGGCGGGAAGCGAAAGATGCTGATACTGGCAACCGCCGCACTCTCCAAAGAGGGAGCAGAAGGGATCGACGCGCTCGGGCGAGGGTTCGATCACGCGCAGGAGGTCGGCCTCGGAATAGTTGGCGTGGTTGCGAAAAACCCGGGCGACCACTTTCTCGCCGGGCAAAGCGAAAGGCACAAACACAACCCAGCCATCGACGCGGGCGACACCGGCACCGAGATTGGTCAGCGACTCAATTCGCACCTCGATTTCCTGGTGATAGGTAAACGGGCCGGGACGAAAACGGGCGGGGGGGCGTGGCATGGTGGGGAGATCGGAAATTGCGAGCCGCAGCGTTGCTTCCGTGAACAAAGCGGGGCGCGCCCGGAAAGGACGCGCCCCGCCAGCAGACGGGCGGATCTGAATCCGCCGACTGCGGGAATCAAACCTGTCCGCAGATGGTTTTGCCGCTGGCGAGCAGGTCGTCGCAGGCGCGGGCGATACGGGCCGCCATGGCCTCCTCGGCTTTTTTCAGGTAGCCGCGAGGATCGTAGGCTTTCTTGTTGCCCACCTCGCCGTCGACCATCAACACGCCGTCGTAGTTTTTCAGCATGTGATCGGCGATCGGACGAGTGAAGGCATACTGCGTGTCGGTGTCGACATTCATTTTGACGACCCCGTATCCAAGCGTCTCGCGAATCTGGTCCAGCGCCGAACCGCTGCCACCGTGGAATACCAGGTCGAACTTCGCGGACTCGCCATACTTGGCGGCCACGGCGGCCTGGCCTTCCTTGAGGATGTCGGGGCGCAGCTTCACCGCGCCGGGCTTGTAGTGACCGTGGACGTTGCCAAAGGTCGCGGCGAAGGTGAACCGTCCGATGCCATTGAGCGCCTCGTGAACGGCGACCATGTCTTCAGGAGTGGTGTAAAGTTTGTGCGCAGGGGTGTCTTCGCTACCAGCGGCACCGTCCTCCTCACCGCCGACGACGCCGGCCTCGACTTCAAGCACGATATCCAACTCGGCGCAGCGCTTCAGGTATTCCTTCGAGATGGCCATGTTCTCCTCCAGCGGCAGCGCCGAGGCATCGAGCATGTGGTTCTGGAACAGGTTGCCCTCGCCGCGTGCGCGGCGCTCTGCGGTGGCATCAAGAAGCGGATCAAGGAATCCGGCGGCGGCCTGCGGCTGGCAGTGATCGGTGTTGAGGGCGACGAGCACATCATGCTTGGCGGCGAGACGGTGCGCGGCCTCCGCGAGCACGATGCAGCCGTAAGCTTGATCCTGCACGGACATGCCGGAAGCAAAGGCCCCGGCTCCAGTGGAGAATTGAATGATGCCGTCGGACTTCATGTCGGAGAAGGCCTTGAGCGCGGCATTGATCGTGATCAGGCTGGTGCAGTTGATGGCCGGATACGCGTAATCGCCCTTCTGAGCGGAGTCGAGCATCGCGGCGAATTGTTTTGGTGTGGCAATAGGCATATTGTGTTTTTCTTTCTGTTTTCGTTTTCGGTTGTTGGTATGGGGGTAGGGAGATGTCGGGAAATGGGAGTGCCTCGATCAATGGCCACCGGTTTCCACTTTGGCACCGACGGGCTGGCCGATCTCGGCGAGCATGTCGGTGAACCATTTTTCGGTGATGTCGAAAGGCTTGCCGCCCTTGATTCGCGGAAATTCGATCACACGCAGCTCATTGTCGTGATCTTCGTCCTCGCCGGTCACGCCACTTTCACCGCGAAGGGCGGCATCGGCGGCCAGAACACAGCAGCGCTTGATCAGCTCGAGGTCGCGTTCATTCGGCGCGGCGGAACGGGCAAAGTAGCCGCTTTTCTGCACCAGGACTTTTTCGGCCTTGAGTCGTTCCTTGAGCTGATTGGAGAACCA
>SLCJ01000258.1 GCA_007125835.1 Verrucomicrobiales bacterium
GCAGTTGGGGTGGTGGTTCGGTGTTCGCTGCCTTGCGGATCTGTGGGCGAAATTAGAAACCGGCTGGCCTTTCCCACCTGCCTTGCGATTCAGCGCCGGTAAGCATCCTTGCGGTGTTTGGCACGCACAATGAACACGACCAATCGCTCGTCTTCGTTACAGTGGGGTCCCAGTTGCTGGGAGCGCACCTCCGCATCAAGGAGCGGGTCCGGCGAAGGTTTGGCCTGCGGCAGCAAAGCGCAGCGATTCCAGGTCGGGAATCTCAGTCCGTATGGATGGTGGACCACATCAGTCGAGGCTTGGGAGCATGGACGCATTCTGGCATCCCTCCGGGATGCGGCTCTTGTCAGGGTTGCGCTTTGGACCCGATTTCAGGGATTCTGTTTGATCGTGACAATGCGGCCGGAGCGGGCGCTTTTGTCTTCGGCTTCGGTGATGGCGATGGAGCGGGCGGCGTGGGTGGCGGTGACGCGTTCCGGGGGGCGGCCTTTTTTGATGCAATCGACGAGGTAGGCGAGTTCGCCGTGGTAGCCGTCGTGCTTGGCACAGCGGACGACGGATGACTTGCGAGGGCCGTGGAGGAGGAGCGAGCCTTCCTGGCGGCCGAGTTTGTAGTCGGCGGTGGCTTTTTCGAAGACGACGCGGTAGCTCATCTCGAAGGGGAAGTTGGGCGAGGCGGCCCAGCTTCCCTCGGCGGTGACGATGGGGCCATCTGGGTAGATGTAGCGGGTGTGCATGTGGTCGAGGCATCCGCTGGGCCCGACCCAGCCACCGGTGCTGACGGCGGACGGGGCACCGAAGGCGTGGTGGACGAAGTCGGTGTCGTGCAGGTGGAGGTCGAGCAGGGCTCCACCGGACATGTCGCCATTGATGAACCATCCGGGGGGCATGGTGCCGATGCGTTGGAATGAGGCGGCGATGACTTTGCCGTATTTTTCCGAGGCGACGGCTTTGGCGAGCCAATCCCATTCGGGCCAGAAGCGGATGCACATGGCGGGGAGGAAGTATCCTTTGGCGGCCTCGGCGGCGCGTGCGACTTTGGCGGCTTCCTTGTAGGTGCGCGCCATGGGTTTTTCGCAGATGACGTGTTTGCCGGAGGCGATGGCGGCGAGGGCGAGATCGGCGTGGAAGGGGGTGGGCACGCAGATGTCGATCACATCGACACCGGGATCGTGGATGAGTTCCATGGGGTCGCCGGTGGCGCGGACCTTGCTCATGTCGATGCTGTCGGCACCGCCTTCGATGTTGGACCACGAGCCGGAAAAGTCGCCGGCGGCGCGGCGCGGGTCGGAGTCGGCAATCATGGCGACTTTCGCGCCTTTGGTTTTTGTCCAGGCCGCCAGGTGCATCTGGCCCATCATACCGAGTCCGATAATGCCTACGTTGATCATGGTGTGTAGTTTGAGGTGTGTGGTTTGGGATTCGGGGTTCAGAGGAGGTTGGAAATGAATTCCTGGGCGCGGCGGATGTCGCCGGGGCGGTCGTCGCCGGCCTCGCGTTCGATGCAGAGGGCTCCGGTGTAACCGGCGCGTTTGAGGAGGGCGAGGAAGGCGGGCCAATCGACCTGCCCCTCGCCGACGGGCACTTCGCTGCCCCAGGTGCCGGGTTCGCTGGTGGCGATGGCGTCTTTGATGTGGATTTGATAGAGGCGGGGGAGGAGGGTTTCGAGGGCGGCGATTGGGTCGCCTTTGGCGTAGAGGATCATGTTGGCGGGGTCGAAATTGACTCCGACGTTGTCGGCTTTGAGCGAGGCGAGGAAGGTGTCGAGGTGACCCGCTTCCTCCTGGCCGGTTTCGAGGGCGAGGCGGATGTCGTGTTCGGCAAAGACGGCGGCGACCTGCTCCAGGCGGTCGGAGAGCACGGCGCAAGCGGGGTCGTTGTGGTCTTCGGGGAGGAATCCGGCGTGCAAGGAGACGAGGCGGATGCCGAGTTTGTCGGCGGTGGCGGCGGTCTCGCGTGCGAGGGCGAGGTTGGCCTGCCAGTGTTCGTCGGGTACGAGGCCGCCGGTGCGGCGGATGGTTTCGAGTGTGGTGTAATCCTCGCCGATGGTGCCGAACATGCCGGAGGCGATGCGGATGTCGGCGTCGAGCAGGGCGCGGCCCATGGCCTCGCCGCCGGCGCTGCCGCGGTGGTCATTGAGGGCGAGTTGCACGGTGTCGAGACCGAGGTCGCGAACGAGGGAGACGAGGTGCTCGGGGCTTTCGGGCTGCAGCGACCAGGTGCAGACGGCGAGCTGGCCGGGATGGAGGGAAGATGTGGTGTCGGACATGCTTTCGAGCATACCCGCAAAGTAAGCTATTGCAAGGAGTGTCGGGGGAAATGGTGGCTGCGTGGGATGCTGTTGTGTGGGTGGCGTGGCGGGATTGCGAGGAGCGGCGAGTCATTTTCGCCGAAGTTGCGCTGGCGGCGGGCCGAGGGTGCTTCGTCTGCCCCACAGCCTACCGTGCGCGTTAGCGTCTTGGAGTGTGGCACTCCATTCTCGACTGCGACCAATGATCGCAGCCACAGAGGTGCGGAGAGAGGTGGTGTGCCGGTGGGTTGGTCGCGTTTGTGGGGGGATTCAGGGGGCGGTTGCAAACCACCCCCACTGGGACTCGCGCAGTGGCGGGAATCATTGGTCGCCGCCGACGATGGGGAGGAGACTGTGTGGTGCCATTGCCGGATTCATCGCCATCAGACCTTGCGAACCAATCCCCGAAAGCTCCAGAGGACGGGAGCACTCGAAGACGCTGTCGCGAATTGGCGGGATGGACGAAAAAAAGGGGGGGCTGCCTGGGCCGAAGAGAAGATTTAAGCAGGGTCTTTGGATTTACGGTTCTTCAATCTGAACAAAATCATTCCGGCAAGCAATAAACCGTTTTTCTCGGCTCACATTTTTTATGGGTTTATTGGTTATATTTGCTTATTGGACGAGGGTATCATGTGAGAAGTTCTTTTGGCAAGGCCGAAGATTGAATTTTTGGGGTGAGTGTGGCGCGGGACTTTGTTGTGTGTGGAGCATCACTCTGGCGGACTCAAGTCCGCAGTCCGGGAGAAGGGCGTGTCGGGTGTACTGATTTCTCTGGGGTTATTCCCGGGGTGGTTTATTGGCATTGTCCCTTTGTTTCCGCGCTCGCCAGCGTCCCTTCAGGACGCATTTTGTTTTTGGGATCTTTCCCAGGGTTTCCAACCCTGATCCTTCTACATAAGTTTGAAGCATGTGGTGGGAAGCCTGGAATTTGGGAAAGACGGCATGGTTTTTCATGATTTGCTTGACATAAACCTCACCCAGCAGGGTATGTATGGCCA
>SLCJ01000275.1 GCA_007125835.1 Verrucomicrobiales bacterium
CACGCCCCTGTTGTAGACCAAAGTTTCCCCTGTGTCCAGCACAATTTAGCTAAAAAAAGTCCGCCGACCACCCCGCCGACTTATGTAGAAGGATTAGGGTTGGAAACCCCGGGCTTTGTGCCGTAGCCCTTTCAGGGCTTTTTGCGGATGCTCGGAGAAGATGCCTTTGCCGACAAGGCCTGGATGAAGTCAGCGATGGTTTTTGGCATTTCGAAGCCTCATTCTCCTCACCACCACCGCACCAAGCTCACGCACAGCATCAGAATGGGGCCCTGCAAGGGCCATGGCACAAAGTGAGCTTATTCCCCAATTCCACTGCGACTTTCAAGTTTTATTGCCCGTCTTCCGGGATGTCGAGGCGGGCGAGCTTGAGGGATTTTTCGAAAAATTCGAGGTGGGAGTCGGTGAGATTCCTCCAGATTACAAAGACGCCGTCTTCCACCTGCTGATCGATAATCATGTAGTCGGCGGGGCGTCCGTCGACCACGACCATGAGGAATGATCCCTGCATCGAGCCGGTGATCTGAGAGAGGCGGCTTTTGCCGCGGTTGCGGAGGGCGAAGACGGCACCGTAGCTGTCGCCTTCCTCGGAGCGGAAGGGGAGGACGGCTTGGAAATCGGTGTGGGTGATTTCCGGGGACAGGCGGAAGAACTTCTCCTGGCCCAGCACCATGTGGGAGAAGACGCGGCCCGGCCCATCCTGCTCGGTGCCCTCGATGTGGATGCTGATGGCGTGTTCCTGCCTGCCATCGCCTGCGGGCAGGGCATGTGGCAGGCCGAGCATAAAAAGCGGAAGGAGAAAACGAAGGGGGAAACGCATCTCCTTCGGTACGCGGAAAACGGCGGAAATGCAACGGGAATCGGGCCATTGCGCCGGCTCAGGCTCTGGGGTGAAAGCGGGTGTGGATGTCGCGCAGGCGTTGTTCGTCCACCTGGGTGTAGATCTGTGTGGTTGCGATGTCTGCGTGGCCGAGCATTTCTTGAATCACCCGCAGGTCGGCGTCGTGGGAGAGCAGGTGAGTGGCAAAACTGTGGCGGAAAAGGTGCGGGTGAAGGTGGCGGTCGATGCCGGCGCGGGTGGCCCGCTCGCGCAAAACCTGGCGGATGCGTTCGGTGGTCAGCGCGCGCCCGAGGCGCGACAAAAAGAGCACCGATCCACTGTGCGGACGGCGCAATTTTGGACGCCCCTCGTCGAGCCAGAGGACCAGCGCGTGGCGGGCTTCGGAGCCCACGGGGATGACCCGCGTCTTGTTGCCCTTGCCGGTGACACGGATAAACCCCTCTTCCAGGAGGAGGTTCTCGCTGCGGGCATTGACCAGTTCGGCGACGCGCAGGCCGGAGCTGTAGAGAAGTTCGGCCATGGCGCGGTCGCGGCGGTCGAGTGGGGAGTCGCCGGTGATCGACTCGAGAAATTCGCGCACATCCTCCTCACCGAGGGTTTTCGGCAGTGGCGGGATGAGGCGTGGCGCGTCGAGGTGGCGGGCGGGGTCTTCCGCGAGCATACCGCGCGCCGCCCCGTGTCGGAAGAAATTTTTCAGGATGACCACGATGAGACGAAGCGACGAGGGGGCCAGCCCGCCCTGGGAACGGTGCGCGATATAGGCAGAGAGTTGTTCGGCGGTTGTGTCGGCCAGTGCGGGGGGCAGGGAGTTTTTGAGTCGCCAATCGGCCATCGCTTCGAGGTGGCGGCGAACCAGCAGCTGGTAGGAGGCGGACAAGCCACGCTCGGTGGCGAGGTGGAGGATGAATCCGTCGATGGCCTGTTCGTAATCCACTCTCTACCGCTACACGGGCGCGGGCTCCGGGTCAAAAGCGATGTGCCGGGGCAGGAGGACGGGCTGGCCACAGTGTATTGGAGGCCTACGGCCCGTCGAACACGTGGACGGGCGTGTCGGTGGCGATCAGCTTGGCGAGCCGGGCGGCATCCCAATTCGACAGGCGAATGCAGCCGGCGCTGGACGAGCGGCCGATGGAAATAGGGTCGTTGGTGCCGTGGATGCCCAGCCCGCCGCCGAGCGGAATCCAGAACAGTCCCACCGGGCTGTTGGGCCCGGGTAGCAGGTCGAGATTGGTGGCGCGGCGCATATAGGGAGGCGCGGTTACGGCGGCGCCGGCAACGAAATCGCCGGTGGGTGTGCCGCCGGGATTGATGGTGACCGGGAAAGCGGCGATCAGCGTGCGCTGCCGCCATACCAACAGGATGCGGGTGTTGCGGTCCACCTCGACCAGCGTGCCCGGTGGTTCGGCGCGGCGCGGGCGCGGCAGCGGCGAGCCGTCGGGGCGCATGAAGGATTCGATTTCGAAGGGCCCCGCATTCGGGACCACGAGCGGCGTGCCGGGGCGGATTGTTTCGAGATTCACCCCTGGATTGAGCGCTTGCAACAGGGCCGGCGTGGTGTGCCAGCGCTCGGCCAGCAGTTCGGCTATGCTTTGATAGAGAAGAATGCGCTGATTGGCGGTGAGTGCCGGGAAATCGGGCTGGCCGCCGCTCATCGGCAGCGTGCGGTCGATGTAGGCGTCGAGCCCTTCGGGATGCGTGGTGCGGATCACCGGTGCGATCTCTCTCTCCAATGCTCCGGGGCTCCAATGGCGGCACAGCCGCAGCGCCATCTGGGTGAACGTGCCGTCCAGGGCATCGATTTTCCCCGGGGTGAAGCCAGAGTGGTCGAGCAATACCTGAAGGCGGAGCGTCTCGATGCGGTCTGCGGGTAGGGGAATCGGAATCTCCTCAGACTCGACCGCTGCGGACTCCGGGTCCGCTCCCCGCAGGTCCACGTCCGGGGGCAAATCAGGCCGCAGCGCCGCCGCTCCCCCGCCACCCGCGTCGCGGGGCGGGTTGGGGATCACCAGTTGCTGGCCGGTGTGGACCAGGGTCTCGGCGTCAATCTGATTCGCGGCGGCCAGCGCGTGGGCCGTGATGCCGTGCGCGCGGGCAATGCCGAAGAGGGTTTCCCCCGGCTGCACCACATGGACGAGGCGGGCTCGCGGAGGAGTTGCGCCGCCAGCTCCTGTGGTAGAGGCCGCCGCCACCTCGCGGCCATCCTGCGACACGGATAGGGATACGGGAAACCCGCTGCCAACAGCGGGCACAATCCAAAGGGCGGAGGCGAAAATCAGGGCGGGGATACGGATCATAGGGGCAATGGGGGGCGAGCTCGGCTGCGCGCCGGACGTGCCGCAAAGATTCACCGGATTCACTGAGATTCAAAACCGAAAACACGAGCACGGAACTCCACCTCAGTGCATATTGAAGTTGCGGCGTGGCACGAAGCGACCC
>SLCJ01000209.1 GCA_007125835.1 Verrucomicrobiales bacterium
CCCGCCCTTGAGTTGCTGGCTCTTGAGCTGGCGATGGAATGCCTGCAAGGATTGGCGATTAATCCCGGCATTCCGGGCAGCTTGCAGCGCATTCTGGCGGGCTTCCAATTGCCGGATCCGGAGACCAACCTCCCCCTCTACCGACTTTACAAAGACAGCAAAGGCCACACCCGGCTGATCGTGCTCTGGGGATTTCGAGACAAACGGCAGCGCGGCAAGCTGCAGCTCGCAACAGCAGCCGTCTCCATGTTGAAAACCCGGGTGGACACGCGGATGGTGCATGAGGTTGCCGAGCACTGCCAGTTGGTCGTTGAACGGGTTTCCTCCCGGGCCACGGTTGAGGATGTGACACCCTCCCCCCCTGCGGCAAGGCCGTCCCCGCCCTCCCGCAAAGGTTCCGAGGCGCTGATCCGCAGTGCCAGTAAAATGTGGCGGAAATTCGCCGCCGACAAACTGGCGGGCATGGGACTGGACCGGCCTTGACCCCTCGGTTCAGAGCCTCCCCAGGCCCGGGAATCGCGCCCCACCGGAACCTGTTGATTCGGCCCTGCGGATCAACGCCCACGCCTATGCAAGGCGTCGGAATCCGCAGCACGGACGGCTTCCGCCAGCCTCCGCGCCCCCTGAATTTCCGGTTAGACATCCTCGGGCCATGTGTGGTATGGTAGCGTTCGGAGCCCGGGTTCCGAGCCGCAATCTCCAAAACCATGTCCGCAAACGAGCGCATCTCCGTCGATATCCAGCGCTATCATATCTTGGAAGAGCCAGGGTTGAAACCTCCCGGGCAGCGACTGACCTACGCCTCGCCCTCCGTGCAAGACATTGTGGGACAGATCTTTGGCGATTTGCTGCCCAACATCTTGTACGACGACGAGGGCCGCCCCTACTACGAGATGCTCGACGAATCCGGAAAGGACGTCTGCGTGCGCAGCCGATCCGTTTCTTCAATTGAGGACATACCACCCGAGGAGCTTCTGGCTCTGGAAGTCGCTCTGGAATACCTCCACGGATTGGTGAGCGAACCCACGATTGCCATCGAAGTGAGAAGGATTCTCGCCGATTTCCAGCTTCCCGACCCGGAGACCAACCTCGACCGCTACCGCCTCTATGAAAATGAGCAGGGCGAAAAGCGGTTGCTGGTGCTTTGGGGATTCCGGGGAACCCGCAACGCGGGCCTACCCATGCTCGCCACGGCGGCCCTCTCCATACTCAAAACCCGGGTCGACACCGCCACCGTGCGCGAGGCGGCCATTCGCCAGGCACAGCTGATTGAAATGGCCCGCAGCGGCGGTCACTTCCCGGACGGCGGCAGCGACTCCGCGCGGGATTCGAGCCTGGCCAGCGCCGCGCACAAGATGTGGGAACGATTCTCTTCGGTTACCCACAAGTTCTTCGGCCCGCGGAAGTGAGGCGGCACGCCGCGGCGCCCTCCTCCCCGCGCAAAAAAAATCGATATTTTCCCTTGCATCGCGCATCCCGGATGGTAGCTTTCGTTCCAACCCAATCGCGGGGTAGAGCAGTCCGGTAGCTCGTCAGGCTCATAACCTGAAGGTCGCAGGTTCAAATCCTGCCCCCGTAACCAAGGGTGGCTTCTCGGCCTTTGTTGGATTGCGATGTGATTGGCTGGGTCGAAAATGAAGGCTTGAGCACCTCCCTCAATAGACAGGAAGAATCCCCGGCCTACCGATTCGATTTCGATAGCGTCTTGCTGATTTAAGCCCGTCTCAAAGGGTGGGATCACTTCAAGCCGGGAAATCGCGCAAAATCACCGTCGGTGGAAATCCATTCGCATCCATGCTTCCGCCGGGTCTCGGCTGTCAGATCCGACCAATGCGGCTCTTGGGAGAGTTTTTCACCAAAATCCGTGAAACATTTTGACGTCGCGCCGCGTCTCTGCTTTATTCAATGCCGTGCTAGAACGAATCCTCAGACACAATCAAAATCCGCCGCAGCCGAGCCGCGGGGCTCCCGCCCCGCCAGACGCCCCCGTGCGCGAAGAAACCCAGATCCCCAAACCGGCGGACCACCGCACCCCTCACTCCGGCCAAGCCGCAGCACCTTCTCAAACGACAATGAATCCTACCAAAAACATGCTTACCAACGACGTTGAAATCAAAGGCTCCCTGAAGTTCACCAATGATCTCGTGATCGACGGCCGGATCGAGGGGGAAGTCACGTCCGAAGGTTCACTCACCGTGGGGGAAAACGCCTGCGTGAAAGGTGAAATCAAAACCCGCTCCTGCATCATTTTCGGCAAGGTGGAGGGCAACGTCACGGTGACCGACCGCTGCGAATTAAAAAACACGGCGGAATTGATCGGCGACGTGAAAGCCAACCGACTTTCGATCGAAGAAGGAGCCTCGTTCATGGGCAAATCCATCGTCGGTGCCGCCGCAGCCAAATCCGCCACCCCGCCGTCCGGTGGTGCGCAGACGCAGGCTCCCAAGCCCCAAGACAACCGCCAGCCTGAGCTGCGCCCGGTTGGAGCGAAAAGCTGAGGCTCCGTGCGCGGCCTGACCTGCGGGAACCTTCGTTTCCGCCCGTCAATCCCCGGTTGGACCGCGCGTCGTCGGGCTTCCGTGGCGCCCATTCTCTGTCGTCGCCATGCCACGCAACGCGATTCTCATCACCTGCCCCCATTGCGGGTTCGAGCAAACGGAGCCTGGCATGGTGATCTCGACGGTATGTCGAGCCTGCCAGGCCCATTTGAAGCCATCCTCCTGCCAGTGGCGCAAGGTTCGCCCGTCGCTATCCGACCGTATGCGCGGACTGCTTGGCCTTGCGAACGATTCGAACGATGCGGTTTCCAGCGCCACCGCGCCACCAGCGACAGGACATGGTGGCAGGATTCGCCCCTCGCGGTCTCGCGGCTCCGGCCTATCCTCCCCCAGTTCCGACGCCCCCAGTTCTGCGGCACCGCTCGAGGCGCAACCCGACCGTGATCATACCAACCCGGCTCCCGCCAGTCGGCCCATTTTGGAGCAGAAGCAGCAGGTCGGCACGCCCGGCCACAGGAGGAAAACGAAAAAGTCCCCCGCCCTTTCGCCTTCACCCACGCCTCCATCCGGTGGCCGTCAGTCGGAATTTCTTCGGAAAACACAAACGCGCACCCTGGTTTGTCTCGAGTGCCTCGAAACCTACGAGGCCCCCCGCATCGGAGCGGCAAGCACATGTCCTCACTGCAACACGCGCACACGGGGTGATGATGTGCGGATTGAGAATGTCTGCGACGATGACATCTTGACCCATGGCAACGTGATCATTGGCC
>SLCJ01000132.1 GCA_007125835.1 Verrucomicrobiales bacterium
GCCCGCCTCGGTGAAAATGGCCGGAGCGGCGGATGGCTGGGGGGGCGGGGGCGTGGGACGCGGTTGGTCGGGCGGGGGTCTCACGGGGGGCGGCGGGGGTGGCTCTGGCAGCGGCTCGAGGATTGCGTCGAGGGGCAGCGCCTCCAGCTCAACCGGCGTGATCTCAACCATCTCCTCAAGTTCGGGAAGATCCGGTGGGATCGGCTCATCGGGGGGCGGCTGCTCTTCCGGCGGGGTCGGCGGGTCGGCCTCGAAATCGATGATCGGAATCTCCTCCTCCGCCGGATCAAGGGGCGCCGAAACCGGCCGCCAGCCAGGAAAAATCATCCCGGCCGCCGCCAGGCTCACAAGCAGCAATTGCACGCTCACAAGCCATGCCATGGCCGTTTGCGGGTAGTTGCGCGAAAATCCGCCGAAGGCATAACCCAAGACCGGCTGCGGGCGCGAAGCCGACAGCCGGGGTTCTGGAGATTGTCCTTTCGGGGAATGGCGCATTCTGATTTAAGTCTCTCCGACTCCTCGCTCGGACAGAGGGCATAATACATGAATGAGACCCATTCGCAAATGCGGAATTGCGTTCTTGGAGGGCGCGGACCTTACCAGTCGAATGAAGCACCGACGTGGAAGGCGCGTGGGAAGCGGGGACCGTAGACGTAGTCGGCATCGCGCAGCGGGCCGCGGTCGAGGTCTTTCTGGAAGCTGTCGAAGATGTTTTTCACGCCGGCGGTGAGGGTGAAATGAGATGTTTCGCTGACATCGAAATGCCTGGAGACGGCGGCGTCGACGGTGAAGAACCAAGGCGAGCGTGCGAGGCGGTCTTCGTCGATGAAGCCTTCGAAATGCGGCACTTCCATCGGACCGGTGAGCTTGCCACCGACAAAGAAGGAGTAGTCGCGCCAGTTCGAATCCAGGGTGACGACGCCGTAGCGCTCTGGCGTGCGTGCGACGTTGCGGCTGCCGAAGTCGGGGTCGGGATCGTCGAGGCGGGCGCGCTGCTCGACGTAGCCGACCTGGACGGTGAGCGCATCGCCGAAGTCCCAGCCGACGTTGATTTCGGCCCCGTAGATCCAACTGCCGCCGCGGTTGATGCGGGTGAATTCGGTCTCCGGGGTGGCGGGGTTGTCGTCTTCGACAATGAGGAAAGTGTCGCGCAGACGGGTGGTGAAAACGTTGCCTTCGACAAAGGCGCCGCGACCGACGGCAGGCTCGGGCCGCCATTCCGCGCCTAGAGTATAACTAAATGCTGTTTCTTCTTTGAGGTCCGCGTCGTTGCGAATCACCTGGGCCTCGCCCCCGGCCAGTTCGATGTGCAGGTCCTCGTCGAAAACCTGCGGCGCGCGGAAGCCGGTGGCGGCCGAGGCGCGCAAGGTCAGCTCGGGTTGGGGTCTCCAGGCGGCAGCCAGGCGCGGGGAGAAGACCGGGCTGGACAACAGGTTGGAGTCATCGACACGTCCGCCAAGGACGATCTCGAGGTCGCGGGTGACCTCCCATTCGGCTTGCGCGAAAACGCCGACGTTGCGATAGCGCTCGCTGATAAACCGGCTGTAGGCAGGTTGCGCGTCGTCTACCTTTTCAAAGAATGCCTGGGCACCGAAAGTCAGTGCGAGGGCGTCGAGCCCCTCGTAGGTGGTGATGGCGTCGAAATTCCACACCGGGCTTTTGCTGAAGCCGAAGGCGTCGGGGTCGCCATCGGTCCCGTAGTAGGTGTCGCGCTCCGTGCGGGCATAGCCGACGCCGAGCTGGTAGGACCAATCGTCGGTGATGTTGTGGATCCAACGCGCGGAGGTCATGTCAATGGTGGATTCGATGGACTCGGCGATTTGGGATTGGGTGACGGGGCGGTCAAGGCGGTCGCCGCCGCGGCGTCGTTCATCGATCCGGGTGTAGTCGAGAACGAGGCGCCCGTTGTCGCCCACATCGAGGCTTACCCGGGCTCCGCCCGCATTGAGGCGGCGGCGCGCCACGTCGGAAAACCCATCGCCGGTGCGGTCGTAGGCGGGCATGTAGTCGAACTGGCCGAATACTGTCACAAAGCCGCGCCGACTCTCGGGCACCCAGTCGAGGTGGGCCGAGGTGGAGCGCCCGGCTCCGCTGCCGAATGTCTCGTAGCGGTGTCCGATGCTGCCGCCGCTGCGCCAGGGTTCGCGGCTGATGATGTTGATCACGCCGCCGAGTGCACCGGGTCCGTACAGCGCCGAGCCGCCGCCCTTGACCACTTCGATGCGGTCGACCATGCTTGTCGGTATTTGCTCGATACCGTAGACCATGGCCAGCGAAGACATGAGCGGGCGTCCGTCCTGAAGGATTTGGACGTAGCCGCCGTCGAGGCCGAGCATGCGGATTTGGGAGAATCCGCAGTTCTGGCAGTTGTTTTCCACACGAATTCCCGTGGTGAACTCGACGGCATCCGCCAAGGTGCGCGCCTGGGTGCGCTCGATGTCGGTGGCGGAAATCACTTCCGTGCGCACCGGCACCTCTTCGATCAACCGCTCGCGGCGGGTGGCAGTGACCACCACGTCTCCCATTTCGCGAACCGGGGCGGCGGTGGTCGCGGCTTCGGGTGCTGGGTTAGCCACAGCGGGAGACGGAGATGCCTCCACTGCCAGCGATGCGGCGTCCTCTGCCACCAGCGTGGCATTCAGGCAGAGCAGAGCGCCGATCAGGGCGAGTCCGCACTTTCTGCGGTGGTGGCAAGGGCACGTGGGCACCGGCCTTGGCGTGCGGGTTTTCTTTGGCGTGAACGGGTTCATTCCCCAAAAAAGCATGCACGAAATATTTCCGCAAGCGAAAAGATTATCCAAGGCTAAAATAATTTTGAATCAAAATCAAATCAAGCTGGTGGAAGAATCAGCGGTGGGGGAGAGAGTAATGAGGGGAGCGCCAGAAAAGCAGATACCAGAGCAAGCCCACGATTGCGCCGACGGCATGGCATTCGTCGGCCATGATGCCGGGATTTCCCGAGAGAGCGGAGGCGGCCCAGAGGACGAGGGCTCCCCCTAGGAAGCCATAGCCGAGCGAGCGCCCGCGCAAGCGGGCCAGCCGCCAGCGGCCGATGCGCAGGGCGACGTCGTCGGGGTCCCAGGCGAGACAGGCGGCGACGGCGAGAGCGAACAGGCCGCCCGACATGCCCACCAATGTGGTTTCCGGTCGGGCCAGGACCTGCGCGAGGCCACCCGCCACGACGCCCAGGCAGAGCAGGGCAAGCACCGGCAGTGTTCCGCGGACGGCGGCGGTGGGAAAGGCGAGGCAGCGGAA
>SLCJ01000078.1 GCA_007125835.1 Verrucomicrobiales bacterium
AATGTCGACGGCAGCGCCACTGGCAGCGGCCCGGTGACGGTGGTGGCCGGCACGATTGCCGGCAGCGGCGCGATTGCCGGAGAGCTTGGCATTGAGGAGGGCGGCACGCTGGCACTTCCGGCGGTGGGGATGCTTGCCACCGGACCGGCAGTCATTTGGGGAACCTACCGTTTCCCAGCAAGGTCTGCGGCCGGGCCTGCGGCCGCGCACGAGAACCTCGTGATCGAATCCGGAAGCGTCTTCGAAATCGTGGCGCCTGATGATGGCTGGCATGACCCCGTCTACCTGATCGCCCGCTACCACGGAACTGGTCCCGGTGCGTTCAGCCAGGTGCTTGGCATGCCGGACGGCTATCAACTGTCCTACGACTACGAAATCGGGAGCGACTCTCATGTCGCCTTGGTGGCCGAGCCGTTCACCGCATGGCGGCTGGAACACAATGTGGCCGACCCGGAGATGGACCACGACAGCGACGGCGACGGCGTGCCGAACGGCATCGAGTTTGTCCTGGGCGGTGATCCGCTGTCCAACTCGCGTCCGCTGCTGCCGGTGATGGTCCCCAACGAAGAAGATGGGGGCCACCTTTTCGTCTTCCGTCGCACCTCGGAATCAGCCGCATATCCAGTGTGGGTTGAGCTTAGCGATGACCTCGAAACATGGCTGCCCGCGGATGAGCGGATTCCGGATCTTGAATCACGGATTGATGTGGACTTCCACGGCCCGGGTGTCGACCGGGTCACGGTGATGATTCCGGAAGAGCCCGGCGAAGGCACCCGTCTATTCGCCCGCCTGGCGGTCGGCACGCTCTGAGCCCAGCGGCTTCCACCCCGCTCTGTCCCCGATCGCAGCCCCGTGGATGGGTAAGGTGTGCTGGCGCTGCGCCAGCTATGGAGTAAAATTCCCCGCGCGTATCGATGACAGTGTCGGAAGACCAAAAGCAGCAGCCCGCTCAGGCAGCGGCAACCGCCCCCGATCTGGTGGCGGATTTCGTTGCGCGCGATCATGTCGCGGATTGGCTGAGTGACGGTGCGGCGGCGGGCGCTGCACGCACCTGGCATCCGGTGGCCGCAGCGGCGCGCGCCTTTGCGGCAGCAGCCCTGCGCGCCGCCGCGCCGCCGCGCCGCTGGTGGGTCGTTTGCCGCCATTTGCGGGAGCAGGAACGGCTGCAGGCCGAATTGGAAACCTGGGGTGCCGCACCGCTTTTCTTTCCGGAAAGTGAGGCACTGCCGGATGCCGATGCCGCAGGCGATCCGGAGATCGCCGCCGAACGCCTGCACGTGCTGAGGCGTCTGGCGGCAAGCCCGGGGCAGGGGGTTGTAGTGCTGGTG
Organism: Verrucomicrobiales bacterium; assembly: GCA_007125835.1. Taxonomy (GTDB): domain Bacteria; phylum Verrucomicrobiota; class Verrucomicrobiia; order Verrucomicrobiales; family SLCJ01; genus SLCJ01. The sequence goes on from SLCJ01000078.1 coordinate 1,329, forward strand.
GAGGGGTCGCTGCGTGAATTGGTGTCGCCGCCAGAGGATTTTCAGCAAAGCACGCTGGTGCTCAATACCGGCGGACGCCTCGATCCGGAGGCGCTGGTGGAAAAACTCGAAGCCGCAGGCTACGAACGCGAACCCCAGGTTTTCGCTCGCGGGCAGTTTTCCGTGCGCGGGGGAATCATCGATCTATTCGCCTGGCAGGCCGGGTTTCCCATTCGCTGCGAATTCTTCGACGACGAAATCGAATCTCTGCGCGAATTCGAATTGCACAGCCAGGTGTCGATCCGCAAGGTGAATGAGGCGTCGATTTTGTTGTCCTCACTGTCCGCTGTGGATTCCGATTCCACCCTTGGGGCCCGGATCGCGCTGGCGGATTGGATCTCTGCCGAGGATGGCGTGATTTGTTTCGAGGGGGATGATGCCGGAGCGCCGGATTTTGGACGGACGAACGGCGTTTGGGTGCTGGGCGACGATCCTTCCACCCGTTCGGATGGAGCGGTGGGGCTTTTGGAAAATCCAATGGGCGGGTTTGAGGCAGGAGACTTCGTTCTTTCCGAGGCGCGGCAGGAGGAGTTCGTGCGCCAGGTGGACGAGTGGGTCGGCCAGGCGTGGCGGGTCACCATGGTGTTTGGCACCGACGGCGAGCTGGCGCGGTTCCGCGATATTGCTGAAGCACGGGGCGGAGGACTCGAGGCGGTGGAACTCGTCCGCGGGACACTGGCGATGGGATTCGTTTGTCCGGATGCCCGGTGCGCCGTGCTGTCCGCCGAAGAACTTTTCGGTCGTTTCTCCCCCCTGCGTTCACGGCGGCGCTTCAATCGCCGCGCCGCCCATCACCGAATCCGCTCCGGCTTCGACAGCAGCAATCTCGAAGGCGGCGAATACGTAGTCCACGCTGAATACGGCATCGCCCGCTACCACGGAGTCGAACGCCAACACGTATCCGGCGGCGAACGCGAGGTGATGGTTCTCGAATATGCCGAACAAGCGCGCCTTTTTGTACCCATCGAACAGGCGCATCTGGTCTCGCGTTATGTGGGCACCGGCAGCAAGGCACCCACACTGTCCAAGCTCGGCGAGGCGCGCTGGACAAAACTGCGCGCAAAGGCCGAGCGCGACATCGAGGACTATGCCGCCCGCTTGCTCGAGATCCACGCCGCGCGTGACAGCACGGCAGGTTTCGCTCACGCCCCGGACAACCGCTGGCAATGGGAATTCGAAAACGCCTTTCCCTTTCGCGAGACGCCGGATCAGATCAAAGCAATCCGCGAGACCAAGGCCGACATGGAAGCCCCACACCCCATGGACCGGCTGATCTGCGGCGATGTCGGCTTCGGCAAAACCGAGGTGGCCATCCGCGCCGCCTTCAAGGCCGTGATGAGCGGCACCCAAGTCTGCGTCCTCGCCCCCACCACCGTGCTCGCCCAGCAGCACTTCGACACATTTCGCAACCGCATGTCCGGATTCCCGGTGCGCGTTGAAGCGCTCAGCCGCCTTCAATCGCCAGCCGAACAAGCCAAGGTGCTGGAGGAAATGCGCCAGGGGTCGGTCGACATCGTCATTGGCACCCACCGCCTGATCTCCAAGGATGTGGTGTTCAAGCAGCTGGGCCTGGTCGTCATCGATGAGGAACAACGTTTCGGTGTAAAACACAAGGAACGGTTCAAGGAGATGTTCCGCTTGGTCGATGTGCTCACCCTCTCGGCCACTCCCATTCCTCGCACACTTTACATGTCGCTCACAGGCCTGCGCGAAATGAGCACCATAAACACCCCGCCGCCCAACCGCCTGCCCGTGCAAACCGTCGTCTGCGCCTACGATGAACGGGTAATCCGCGACGCCATCCGCCGCGAACTCGGCCGCGGCGGCCAGGTGTTCTTTCTCCACAACCGGGTCGGCACGAT
>SLCJ01000137.1 GCA_007125835.1 Verrucomicrobiales bacterium
GGCGGGGTGGGAGCGCGTGGAGAGATCGAGTTGGCGGCCATCGCCGCATTGACCTCTGGGAGGCGATCCGGATGCAGCAGCAATTTTGAACGATGGAACCACTCTGTGCCGCGAAGGATTGCCTGTTGCTCGACATCGGCAGGAAGCTCGTCATCCGGGCCGTAGGTCGCGCGCACGGTCGGCGTCCATGTCAGTTCAGGCAGGTCCTGCCCGGGCAGCAGCCAATTCATGACGCCGCCCCACACCGCCTGCCAGGCGTCCTCGGGCGCGTAGCGCGCGGTGACAAACTGGCTGAGCTTGGTGGTGGCCACCATCACCGGCGCGTCCGGCAATTCGAAAAGCAGTGGCGCGGTCGGCGTGTTGGCCAGCCCGAACACCGCGGTGTCGAAGCCGGCCACCCGAGCGGATACCATGTGCGCGTCTGCGGCATTCACCGGCAGATAGTTCAAGCCGTGGATCGCCAGAATCCGCATCGGCGCCAATTGTTCGCCGAAAAACTCCGATTGAATCACCGCGCGGTCGTAGCGCGGGGTGACTCTGGCACCCACCGTCAGCCCCGGCAGGGAGGCGGGATATTCGACATAGAGGCGCAGGTTCTTCGCGGCCGCCGCCGCGAAAAGCGCGGCATCTACGGGAGTTGTCGTAGCTGGATAGCCGGCCGCGAGGATCATCACCGCACCACCCTCGGCCGCCTGCCCGACCGCCGCTGCCGGGCTATCGACCCGCACACATTCGTAGCCCGCGTCATTCAAAACCCGCAGGAGGTCATTGGCGGGTTCGGCGCTGACCACCAGTTGCGGTTCCGCATGCAACAAGCCGGCGGACAGGAGCGGGACGATCAAAAATGCAATGATTCGATTTTTCATGGGGTCTTCGATGGGGATTGTGACATGGTTTCGGGTGGCCTAATCGGCCTGCGCGGGCTCCGGCACGGGATTGACAACGATCTCCGACACAAAGAGCCAGGCCGGACGACCGGCGGCGGGATTGCCGCCCGGGATGCTTTGCAGTGGAGTCGCCCGCACCCTCACATGTCGGCCCGCGACCGCCGGGCCGGTCGTTTCGCCGAGCATGACTCCGGCAACGCTGTCACCGGATTCCGGTCGGATGACCGCCACCTGTTTGAAATCGAGTCCATCATCCGAGATAAGGAATTCAACCCGCTCCGGCAGGTGGATTCCGAGCGCCTTGTTGCGCAATGCGTGCAATCCGATCCGTTCGATCGCGATGCGGTCGCCGAGGTCGATGGTCGCGGTCATTTCAACGCCCTCGAAGCCGAGCCAGGTGGGCGAGTTATGTGTATCGGTGCCGAGCCGGCCGTCGATCAAGCCCTCCGCGCCGGTGCCCGGATAGCGCGGATCGACCGGGGTTTCGAGGTGGATTCCGCAGCCGCTGGCGAGGTGCCGGGTTGCCTTGCCATACGCGGCTTCGATGGCGGATTCCGGCAGCATGCGGGCGCGGATCTCGGGATAGGGTTTTGCGATCCGGCTGTTGGCGGTGATTTCCCACAGGCTGGTATTGAGTTCTCTCATCGCCAGGGTGGAAACGATCCAGCTTTGGGTCCAGCCGGTGAGCGTGCCCCAGACGCCCCAGCCGTGGTCGCCGTTCGATCCCCAGAACTCCCAACGCCGGGTGTCGAAACCGCGGAACCACGCGCCGTGCAGGTCGGCATGGGTTTCGCTCCGCACCTGAATCCGCAGCAGAAAATCAGCCATCCGGTCGAGCGCCTCACGGTAGAACGGATCACCGGTGGCGCGGGCGGCCTCGTTCAAACCGAAGAATGCGAAGTTCATCGTATAGAGCATGTCGGCGGAAGGATCGCCGTTGGCGTGGATCAGCGGGGTTTCGCTGGTGCCGTAGGCGGCATTCGACGCGGGCGGGCCGAAGCTGCCGCCTTCCGCGCCGACTTCCTCCTGGATGGCTCCTTCCGGGCCCATGTGCTTGAGCATGTCGGTGACGACCTGTCTTAGCCACGCGCGGTGTTCCGGGGTGTCATCGACGCGGATCAGCCAGGCCAGGGTGAGGATCATGCGTCCGCGTTCCTGCTGGATTCCGTTGGTCCATTTCCAGGCCGGGTAGGCTTCCATCATGCGGCGGATCGCGCTCTTGGTCCGGTTCAGCAGGAGTTCGTCGCCCACCTTGTGATAGAGCCAGAGATAGCTGGTCCAGATCCAAGCCTCGAAGTGCGGGTGGAGGTTGACGGTTCCCGATTGCCAATATGGCAACCAGCCGTTGCGTTGCAGGTCGCGCTCCTGCAGGTTGGCGCCGCGAAACCCATGGGCACCGGTGGTGCGAAAGTTGGCAAGGATCAGTTCGAGGATCTGGCGGTCCCATTTCGTGCTGTCGAGATTGGCGGCCGCGCCGATCGAGCCGAGAAAGATGCGGGCATTGTCGTCGCCATAGTAATGGACTTGCGAGGCCGGGTAGGCGCCCCAGCCGACCAGCCCGTAGGACCCGCTGGCGGGATCGTTGCGGGCGCCCTGGCGCAGCGGCGAGGTGAGATAGAGGTAGTCGAGCAGATTGGCGGCGATGCGGCGGCTTTGCGGATCGCCGACGAGCTGGGAGCGCAGCGTCAGCGCGAGTGCCGACTCGGCCTGGCAGTCGCCGCGGCGGCAATAGCGGTATTGCTGGGTTCCATCCCAGTCGATGCGCGACGCGTGCCCTTCGAGGATGCTGAAGCGGCCGTCTCCGGCCGGGTATTCCTCACCGAGGGGAGGGCCAAATTCGCCGGCCGTATCCCGCTGGTGCTGCGGCAGGTTTTGCCACGACTCGCCGACCAGAAAGCGGCCGTTGGAAAACCAATCGGTTCCGAGCCGGACCGCGCGCGCGACCGCATCATCAGGCAGTGGTTCATCGGGCCGGTACATCGGGCGCACCGTTTCGGTCCAGTCGAGACCGCCGGATTCGATCTCCGGATCGAGCCAATGCAGGATGGTCTCCCAGGTGTGTTGCCAGGCGTCCTTGGGTCCGTATCGGCCGGTGACGAAGTGGCTCAGCTTGGTGGTTGCCACCAGCAGCCGGCCGGGGTCCGGCTCGAACAGGATCGGCCGGGCCGGGGTGCCGGCCAAGCCATAGGCCGCGGTGTCGTAACCCGCCACCTTGGCAAACACCATGTGCGGCGAGTCGGCATCGAGGGAAACCATGCGGCACCCGTTGATGGTCAGGATCCTCATCGCCGCGAGATCATTGCCAAAGAAATCCGAA
>SLCJ01000055.1 GCA_007125835.1 Verrucomicrobiales bacterium
AACATGCCATGCACACCCGATGCCATCGACCGCTTCATCGAGGCACGTGTCCTCTATGGTCCGGGCAAAGCGGCCAATGCCGGGGGCGTCGGCACCTCGGGCCTCGAAATGTCACAAAACTCAATGCGCATCAGCTGGTGCCGTGAGGAGGTCGATTCCCGCCTCCGCGAAATCATGGGCAACATCCACAGCAACTGCCTCGAAACCGCCGAACGCTTCGGCAAACCCGGCAACTACGCCGTCGGTGCCAACATCGCCGGCTTCACCAAAGTCGCCGACGCCATGCTCGACCAGGGCGTGATCTGATCAAGCCCGAATCGGGTCGGCACATCCTCACCCCCCCATGCCAGAAGCCCAAGTCACCACCGGCCTGCCCGGTCTCGACAGGGTGCTGCGCGGCATCCGCGCCGGCGACAACATGGTGTGGGGCGTCGAGTCGTTCGACGACTACCGCAAACTAGTGCTGCCCTATGCCGGCGCCGCCCGCCGCGCCGGAGCCCGGCTGATCTACTTCCGCTTCGCCCCGCACCCACCACTCTTCGAAACCGGCTCGGAAGCCGAAATCCACCGGATCGATCCCACCATCGGTTTCGAGCAATTCGTGCGCGCCATCCACGAGGTGATCAGCCGCGTCGGCGTCGGTGCCGCCTATGTGTTCGATAGCATCAGCGCCCTCGGCGACGCCTGGCACTCCGATCTCGCACTGGGCAATTTTTTCGTCCTCACCTGCCCACGCCTGCGCGACCTCCGGACATTCACCTATTTCGCCATCGAACGCGACCGCCATTCGATCCACGCCTTCGAACCCATCCGCGAAACCACCCAGTTTTTCCTCGATGTGTTCACCTTCGACGGACACATGCACATCCGTCCGGTCAAAGTCCAATACCGCTCGCAGGAAGCAATGGACACCCTGCACGTCGAAACCAGCAACGGCGAATTCCGACCGGTCGAAGAAAGTGCCACCCTGGCCGGCATCCTCACCACCACCCGCTGGCCCCGCCTGCTCCGCAACCGCCGCTCCGGCTACTGGGACCGGATGTACCGCCGCATGGACCGCGTGCTCGACGAGGAATCTACCGACGACGGCGATCCCGCCGAACACGAAGCCGTCCTAGCCGAAGTGCGCTCCGCCTTCCGCGTGCACCGCTCCGGCATCGCCTCCCTCGCCTCCAAATGGCTCGACCTCGATGACTTCCAGGCCATCCGCCAGCGCATGATTGGCGTCGGCTCCATCGGCGGCAAGGCCCTCGGCATGCTCGTCGCCCGCGCCATCCTGCGCGCCAAAGCTCCCGACCTCTCGTCACGCCTCGAGGTGCACGATTCGTTCTTCGTCGGCGCCGAGGTCTTCGTCACCTTCCTCGTGAAAAACAATGTATGGTGGATCCGCGAGCAAGCCCGCCAGTCCAGCGACCCCGCCGAAGCCCTCACCGAAGGACGTAAACGTATCCTCGCCGGCGAGTTCCCGCGCGACATCCTCGTCCAATTCGAGGGCATGCTCGACTACTTCGGCGAATGCCCCTGCATCGTACGCTCAAGCTCCATCCTCGAAGATGCCCTCGGCAACGCTTTCTCCGGCAAATACGAAAGCATCTTCCTCGCCAACCGGGGGTCCCGCGAGGAGCGCCTCGCCGCCCTGCTCGACGCCGTGCGCAAGGTCTATGCCAGCATCCTCGACCCCGAGGCCATCCTCTACCGCCGCAACCGTGGCCTGCTCGACACAGAGGAGAGGATGGCGCTGCTCATCATGCGCGTTTCCGGACGCCAGCGCGGACGCCACTTCTTCCCCCAGGCCGCAGGAGTCGGCCTCTCTTACAACCCTTGGTGCTGGGATCCGGATATCGACCCGGACGCAGGTATCGCCCGCCTCGTCTTCGGCCTCGGCACACGCGCTGTCGACCGCCCGGACGACGACTACACACGCCTCGTCTCCCTCTCCGCACCCCTGCGGCGACCCGAAGCCACCGTCGACGAAGAACACGACCACTCCCAACGCGGCATGGATGCCATCGACCTCAACCAACGCCAAGTCGTTTCCCTCCCGGTGGACGAAGTCGCCCCGCTTTGCAGCGATTTCCCTCTGCGTCTGTTCATCGACCAAGGGGAAGACCGCGTGCCGTGGGTCACCTTCAACCGCCTGCTCCGCGAAACCAATGTAATCGCCGACATCCGCCGGATGCTCTCCCTGCTCGCCGCCGAGTACGAGGCACCGGTTGATATCGAATTCACCCTCAATTTCATCGCCCCGGATACCTATCGCATCCATCTTCTGCAATGCCGCACATTCCAGGTACGCAAACATCTCGCCGGCACCCACGAAGTCCCGGGACCGCCACCCAAAGGCACGTCCGTAATCCAGGCCGCCGGTGCCGTCATCGGCCTCGGCCGTGAAATCCCCATCCACGACCTCCTCTACATCGGCGCGGACGATTACTCCAACCTCGGCGAGCAAGACCGCTACTCCGTCGCCCGCCTGATCGAAAAACTTGTATCGCAACACGACACCACCCGCAACCTCATCCTCGTCGGACCAGGAAGATGGGGCACCGGCAGCCCGTCACTCGGCATCCCCGTGCGCGCCGGGAGGATCGAACGCGCCTGCGCCGTCTGCGAGGTGGTGGCTATGCATGGCGGATTGGTCCCAGATGTGTCCCTCGGCACCCACTTTTTCAACGACCTCGTCGAACACGACCTGCTCTACCTGGCATGCTTTCCCCATCGCCCGGGAAATCACATCGACGCCACATGGCTTGCCAACGCTCCAAGCCTCACCCAAAAGCTCGCCCCAAAGGCCCCCCCGCGCGCCACCGCCTGTGTTCGGTGGATCGACCTGTCCGGCACTCCAGCCACCCTGCACGCCGATCCCCTCACACAACAGGCCGGAATCTATCTGGCCTGATACCACTGAGCAGAAGAAGCTGGCCGATAAAGAGATCTCTTGCTGCTTGATACCTAAGACAGAGAAATCGGAATGACACGCTTGGAAAACCGGGTCGGAATTGAGTGCTAATTCCGGGAATCGGGAATAGCTCGAGATGTCAGATTCCGCCAAAATGCCTCCGGTTCTGGCGCACTCACCCACCGCTTTCCGCCACCACCCAGCCCGCCCCCAACACCCGCCTCTTGGTCAATGCCTCGCACCGGCGCGCCATCAAAAACAGCATACGCAACTCCCGGAATTCATCGTCCACGACTGGCAACGT
>SLCJ01000365.1 GCA_007125835.1 Verrucomicrobiales bacterium
TGGCATGCGATCCACTTGCTTCACTGAGAACCCCCACTGCAGTGGTCATCATGCCGCTGGCCATGACCCCGAACCCCCGAGCATCACTGTAACTGCCAGAGGCGGTTGTGGTGAGGGCTCCAACCGCACGGGAGTAAGATCCACTTGCCAGAGCACTTGGTCCGCGTGCTACACTCGCGTATCCCCCCGCCTGCGCATTCGGGCCCATTGCCATCGCGAACAGCCCTGGGGCCTTACTGCCATTACCGAACGCGAAGACGCCGCCGGAGCCCACGTCCCCTCTGGGCAGAAACGCATCCGTCCAGGCGCTGCTGGAGAGGGGAGGTTCGGCAGTGAGCAGGGAAGCAGTAAGATCCTGCTGTTGGAGATATCCATGGGAGCCAAGCCACTGCGGCGCTGTGGCGGTTGAGAGCACGGGATGCCCCTCGACCAGAAGGCCTCCGTCATTCACTCGCACCTCAAGACCGTGGAAAGTGGAAGTCGCGGCATGGCTGTCGATCTCGAACAAGGACGGCACCGCCATGGCATAGCTGCCGACGTCCCTCACTTGAAACAGACCGTCCAAGCTATCCTCCGGTTCCGACTCGTTCACTGCTCCGAGAAAAAAGGTGAGCGGATTTCCAAACATCGTGATTCCGCCTACTTTGGGATCGGCACCCGGGTTTCCCAGTGTGCCCGACCAGATCTGCCATCCTCCGTCGTCATAGCCAAGATCGACATAACCCTGGGTATAGGGTTTGATGGTGGCCGTGGTACCGAAATTGAATCCTTCGGGAAAGCTCTCCTCCCCGGCGGCCAAACAGGAACCAACCCCGGAAATTACAACTGCGATACCCATCAAACACGGAAACGATGCGATCTTCATGAAGGCATCCTATCAGACCACACGATTTTATTCCATCGTTTATTTTGTTTTTGTTCCGGTTAGGTATTTGGAATGAAATTATTGTGTAATCGCAATCGCTTCCATAATAATATTTGCCATTCATTTTTTACTTGCAGTCACAGTCGGGGCCAGAGTCCCGGCGAGAAAAGCGGAAAACAGGGATCGATCTGTATGATCGCTGGCCGTAGCGGTCACGGGAATGAGCAGGCAAATGATGGGGACCAAACGGCCTCCTCATTCGCCACCATCCTCCCGTCTTGTCCCGCCGCACACAGCGGCTCGAAAGCGCATGCCTTGGGCTCAAACTTGGGCCGTGCGCTCGAGGATTTGCTCCTGCAAGAGTTCCATACGGCGGCGGGAGCTATCCTCTCCGTCTTCGTAGCCGGCGAGGTGGAGAAGGCCGTGGATGCCGTAGAGCAGCAGCTCGCGGTCGAGGGGATTGCCGTGTTCCGCCGCCTGCCTGGTGGCGGTGTCGACACTGATGATGATCTCGCCATGTTGGAACGTGATCACATCGGTGGGGCCAGGCACATTCATGAAACGAACATGCAGATCAGCGATGGTTGGGTCATCGACGAGCGACACCTCGATTTCGTCTAGCTTGGCAAGTGGTGCGCCGGGCAGAGCGTGTTCGAGACAGAGAGGAAGTGATGCTGAGAGCGCCGTTCTGAGTGCTGCCATATCCACCGACATGTGCGGATGGTGGCTGGCCACTTCGATTTGAGGCTCGTGCCCGCTCATTCCTTTGCCACTTTTTCGCCCACCGGCTGTTCCCCGGCCTCCTTCTCGGCCGCCCCATCCTCTTTCTTGTCCGTCAGCTCTGTCAGCTCTCCACCACGCCCGGAGTCCGGGCCTGCCGATTTGCCGACTTTCTTCCCCGCGCCACTGGGTTTTGCGGAACCCGCCGCCTCCGCCGTGGCCGACCCGGGCGGCGATCCGTCGAATTCGACGCGTTCGGCCGGATAGGGCACGCGCCCGTGGAGCACGTTTTTGATGGTGTTGGCGAAGCTCTCGCGGATCCGCGACAGATCGCGCATGGTGAGGGGTGCCTCGGCGAGCTGTCCATCCCGCAACCGCTGGTCGATCAGGCGGTCGATCAACGCGCGTATTTCTTCGAGCGAGGGGTTGCTGAGAGTGCGCGAGGCACTCTCCACCGCATCGGCGAGACTGATGATCGCGCACTCGCGTGTCGCCGGGCGCGGCCCCGGATAGCGGAAATCCTCTTCGTCGACCTTGATCACATCCTCTTCGGCCCGCAGGCCACGGGCCACTTCGTCCAGGTGCGCCTGGCGCAGGTCCACGGCGCGGCGATAGAAGAACTCAACCCGGCTGTCGCCATGGTGTTCGCGGATGGCGGAGATGATGCGGCGGTTGAGCTTGCGGGCACGCGCCAGGGCCACACCATTCTTGACATGGGCAATGATCTTGAGCGCGCTCATCTGCGGCGTCAACGCGTCGTGCGGATTCACCCCGCCGCCCTGGTTTTCAATGAAAAACACCGGATCGTCCAACTTGCCGATGTCGTGAAAATAGCTACAAACTCGAACCATTGTGTCGTTGGCTCCCACGGCCTCGGCGGCGGCCTCGGCGAGGGTGGACACCACGAGGCTGTGGTGATAGGTCCCCGGAGCCTCCATGGTCATTCTTTTGAGCAGCGGGTGGTTGAGGTCGGAAAGTTCGATCCAGCTGATGTCCGTGGTGACATCACCCATCCATTCGAGCACGGGCAGCAGGCCGCTGATCACGATGGCGGCCGCCAGCTCGACCCCGAACACCGTGACGCTCTGCCGCATCAGGCCCATCCAGTCGATCTGGGCGAGTTCGGACCACTGGAACATCGAGGGGTCGGGCCGCGAAATGCCGAGCGCCCACACGAGTGCGAGGTGGGTGACGCCGACATAAAGTCCGGCCTGGATCAATTGGCTGCGCCGCCGGACCCGCAGGGTGGAGGCAATGGCGACGCCGCCGCAGGCCAGGGCAAGAACCATGAACATAGCCCCGGAGGCGGCATCGAGCATCAACACGCTCAGAAAAGCGCCGTAGATTGTCGCGAAAATACCCAGGCGCTGACCGAGCAATACGCACAGCCCCATCGGTGCCAGCCCGAGGGGGACGAAAAGAGCGATGCGGTCGATGCTTTCATCGGCGATCACCACGGCTGAACGCACCAACAGCAGCTGCGCCAGCACGAAGAAAAACACCACGAAAACCCGCCGGTTGCTGCCCCATACCGACTCGCGGTGGCCGAGGAACATGTGGAATGCGGCGACGCCGAAAACGAGCAGTCCGAAAAGGCCCCGCACGAGAAATCCGGCCACCGGCTCTCCCTTGTGCCCGCCCTGGGAGACGATGACAAAAACCGCCGTGGCGGCAAGCGCGAGGATCAGCAGGCGGAGCAAGGGACTGCGGTCCAGACGCACCAGTGCCATCCTCCGCTCGTCATCGGGGGTTTGCGGCGAGGAAACGGAGGCGAACAAGCGCCCGAATTTGTCAAATAATCCCAAAACGCGGTAAGGTGGATGAAGGCGGGAACCACGAAATGCGAACCCGACAGCCCCTACTTTGGCCCGATTTCCGCCAAAATCAATCCCCGGATGGCCCGGACCCGCGAGCCCCCTGATAGGCCTCGATAATCCGCTGCACGACACGATGCCTCACCACATCGCCTCCGCGGAATTCAACAAAGGCGACGCCCTCCACATCGGCGAGGATCCTCGCCGCCTCCAGCAGGCCGGAGCGCGCCGCCGGACGCAAATCAATCTGCGAGGGATCCCCCGTGATGATGCACCGCGAATCCTCGCCCATACGCGTGAGGAACATGAGCATTTGCTCCCGTGTGGTATTCTGCGCCTCATCGAGGATGATGACAGAGTGGTTGAGCGTGCGTCCCCGCATGTAGGCCAGCGGCGCGATTTCCACCTGCCCTCGCTCCAGCATTCGCTCTAGTTCCTCTGGCCCCATCATCTCGTGGATGGCGTCATAGAGGGGGCGCAGGTAGGGAAGGATCTTCTCTTTCATGTCCCCGGGAAGAAAGCCCAGCGCCTCGCCCGCCTCGACCGCCGGTCTGGTAAGGATGATGCGGTTGAACAGCCCGCGCTTCATGCCGTCCACCGCATGGGCCACCGCCAGCCAGGTTTTGCCGGTGCCGGCCGGCCCGAGCCCGAAAACCACCGGCTGCTCCTCCATGGCCTTGAGGTAGGCCACCTGCCTTAGATTGCGTGCCTTCACCGTGAGACGTGCCCCGCGCACGGACTGGAGGCGCCCGGCCTCGAGGGCGCCGCTCAGGCTGCCGTCCTCGTGCCCGAAAGCCTCGAGCGCGAGCAGGAACCGTTCGCGGTCGATTTCACCGCCGCCGCGCCTCACGTTTTCCAGCTCATGGAAAAACCGGGCGGCTTCCTCCACCCGGCCGCCTCCTGGATCCGCCACCACGAGAAGCCCGTCCCGCGCGGTGAGCCTCACACCGAAGACTGCCTCTGCCTTGCCAAGCAGGGCGGGCTCATGGCCGAAAAGCGACGAGAGGAACGAACCGTCTTCAAATTCGATGCGCACGCTCTCCATTAATCCTCGTCCGTCCGGTCTGCACGTTGAATCGCCCTGAATCCATAGACCACCGCCCAGTCAAGGGCGGCCAGCCCCTCAAGCTTGCCGGTCAGCTGCACGCGCACCATCATCGTGCGATCCGGGGTAAATCGAAGGGTGGCGCTGTTGTGGCCTTGAGTCATCTCCGCAGGCAACTCCCGGCCCTCACTGTCGAGGAGCGTGAGCGTGATCTCGACCCCGTCCTCGCTGCCGCCGCCGAAAAACCAGTATTCGTTGCCTCGGAACAATTGGTAGGACACTTCCACACTGCCTCCAGAGGGCAGCCTGCCGCGCTCGTAGTCGTGGCGCAGTTCCACGCCCTCGGCGACCCAGACCGTGGCCGCCTCGAGCGCGAAGCTATGGGCGTCGTCCACCACGGCGCGCGCGCCCGGCACGGCCCAGGCGCAGAAGACAAGGGCGGTCAAAATCACAGGCGGCCGGCACATTCTCATGGTGTAGCCTCCTCTCCCGCGCCCGGTTCGGGCGTGCCATTCAGGATGGTGCGCACGAGGTCGGCGCACAAGGCGTGGATGGATTGAATGTCATCACGCGTCAGCGCGGGACGCTCCATCATGCCTTCGAGCCCGGGCAGGCTCTCGCGCACGCTGGCCATCACCGGGCGTCCGGCGGTGGCACCTTCCAGCGATTCGATCACGGCGCGGAAATGGGCCACCAGCCCGGGCTGGTGAAGAAGTTCGGCCTTCTCCCCGGAGAAATCGGCAAGGATGGCCCCGGCGGCCGCCTCCGTGCCACGGAACCACCCGCCCATGCTCACAAACTGTGCCAGATGCTCGTCTCTCATTTTCTCCATCGTCTCGCGCACCGTGCCCTGTGTGCGGTCGAGTTCGCGCCTGACCTCATCCCAGTGGGATTGCTCTGCGGCGTCGATGATCGCCGCCGCATGCGACGCCACCGCCTCACGCACACCGAGCAGCTCGGAAATTTCAAGAACGAGGGGGCCGAGTCTGCGGGTGGCCTCCGCATCGCGGGCCTGCACCGCAATAAATCCTTCGGCAATCACCACACCGAACAGCAAGGCCGCCCCATAGCGGTCGTTCAGCTCTCCGTATTCCAGCCTCCTGACCTCGCCGCCCCAGTTCACCGGGCCGAGCTGGTCCAGCGCCCCGAAAACTTCGCGCGGCACAGGCACGACGACGCGCCCCACCATTTCGACCGGCGGTTCCACGGCCGAAACCGGGGAAACCGCCAGCAGGCCGCAAAGGGCGATCGCGGCGCGCCGCACGTAGCGTCGTATTCTGGATTCGGGAGCAGTCGTCATCACACCTCCATCATTCAAGCGCCGCCGTGACGGGCGAGCGCCTCACCAATTTGTAATCCACAGCTCCTCGCGCTCCTTGTTCTGGGAGATGTCTCGCCCGTAGGACCACAAATCGTAGGTGGTGTTGCGCATTCCAGGGTGCATGTAATTGATCAGCTCGTCGAAGGCATCGACAATCACGCGGTTGTTGCCTTCCTGACGAACGAGCCCCTGAAGGCTGCCGGATCCACCCGGAGCCAGCAGCTCCTCGAGGTATACCGTTCCGGTGGGGTTCCGAGGATTGTTGAGCGTATCGCCGGAGAGGGCTTGGTAAAGGGCCCTGTTGTTACGCATGATATCGGATCGCGCGTGTCCGGGATTGGTCGCTTCGGGGTAGGCCTGGTTGTCGCGGTAATATTGCTCCAGACCCACCTTCAGCAACTCGAGCTGAAGCTGCGTTTTGCTCTCGCGGCTTTTCACCATGGCGTATTGCGTGCCGACGACGGCGAGCGCCATGAGAATGCCGATCATCAGGATGACGACGAGCAGCTCGACCAGGCTGAAGCCTGGACTCCGGCTGTGGCGGAAGTAGGGGCGGGTTTTCATGATCGTGTGCACCGGGGGGAATCGTCCGGTATATACATTATGACGACATCCCGCCGATAATGTCAAGCATCGGCATGAACAAAGCGAGCACAATTGTGCCGACAATGATGGCGAGAACGACGATCATCACCGGTTCGAGGAGCGAAGTCATGGCGGAAACCGCGTTGTCCACCTCGTCGTCGTAGACGTCGGCAATTTTCAGCAGCATGTCAGGGAGCTGGCCGGTTTCCTCGCCGACATCGACCATACTGATCACCATCGACGGGAAGATTTTGCTGCCTTCGAGCGGGTGGACAATCGATTCGCCCTCTTTCACGGCGTCGTGCACTTTCGAGATGGCGTCCGAGACGACGACATTGCCCGCCGTGTCGCGGGTGATGTTGAGCGCCTGGAGGATCGGCACCCCTGAGGTGACCAGCGTGCCGAGCGTGCGGGTGAAGCGCGCGACGGCGCTCTTGAGCTGAATGTCGCCGAACACCGGCATCTTCAGCTTGAGGGAATCGACCACTCTGCGTCCCACCTTGGTGCGCACCCATCCGCCGTAGGCGAAGAACGCGACCACCGCGCCGCCCAGAATAAACAGAATATTGTTGCCTACGAACTCACTCGCCCCGGTCACAAACCGGGTGATGGCCGGCAACTGCTGGTCGCCCAGCATGTCGGCGAAGATGCCCTCGAACCGGGGCACGATGAAGAGCAGCAGGAAAATCACAATCGCCACCGCAATCAACATCACAATCACCGGGTAGATCATGGCCGAGACGATCTTGTTCTTCAGCTTCTGGGCCTTTTCCTGGTAATCGGCAAGACGGGCGAGCACCAGCTCGAGCACACCGCCCAGCTCACCGGCCTTGACCATGTTGACATAGAGCTTGTTGAAAATCCGCGGGTGCTGCGCCAAGCTCTCGGAGAAGGTACCACCGGCCTGCACCGAATCGGTCAGTTGCATAATCGTGCGCTTGAGTACCGGATTGGGCTCCTGCTTGGAGAGCACCGTGAGTCCGCGCAGCAGAGGCAGGCCCGACTCGATCAGCGTGGCGAGCTGGCGGGTGAAAATCATCAGCGCCTTGCTGCTGATACGGCCTCCGGCGCGACGGCGCCCCGCCTTCTTGCCTTTTGGGCGCGCGCCCTTGGATTTTTTCGAGCCTTTGCCCTGCTCGGCCACCTCGGTGGGATACACACTGGCGGCGCGCAGCTGGCTGACGGCATCGGCTTCGCTCTCGGCGGAGATCACTCCGGTGGTTTCGTTTCCTTGGGCGTCGAGCGCCTTGTATTCGTAGTTGGGCATGGTTGTCAGAGGTTGGATGGAATATTTAGTTGGCCCTGGCACGGGCGTCTCAGGTGTACTTCAGCACTTCCTCAATGGTAGTATGACCTTTGTAAATGTTACGGAGGCCGTCCTCTCGCAGGGTAACCATGCCCAGCTCGATGGCCTTCTGGCGGAGCGCCACCGTGGGCGCACGCTCCGTGATCATGTCGCGCAGGGGATCGGAGATGTCAAGCAGCTCGTAGAGGCCCCGGCGCCCCTTGTAGCCACTGCCGCCGCACACCTTGCACCCCTGACCGGTGTAGAAGCTCTTGTCGCCCAGTTCGTGGGGGGCCAGATCCAGCTGCGCGAGGATGGACTGGCTCGGCTCATAAGCCACCTTGCAGTCCTTGCAGATTGTGCGCACGAGACGTTGCGCCAGCACGGCTTCAAGCGTGGCCGAGAGCAGGAAAGGCTCGCAGCCCATATCCAAAAGACGCGTCACCGCGCCGGCCGAGTCATTGGTGTGCAGCGTGGAAAGCACAAGGTGGCCTGTGAGAGATGCCTGGATCGCAATCTGCGCCGTCGCCACGTCCCGCATTTCCCCGACCATGATGCGGTCCGGATCCTGCCGCAGGAACGCCCGGAGCGCCCTCGGGAAGGTCAGGCCAATGCCCTCATTGACAGGGAGCTGGAGAATGCCGTCGATGTCGTATTCCACCGGGTCCTCCGCCGTGAGCAGCTTGGCCTCGACGGTGTTGATCTTGCGCAGCGCCGCGTAGAGAGTCGTTGTTTTCCCGGCCCCGGTGGGGCCGGTGACAATGAAAATGCCATTGGGCTTCTGCACCGTGTCGAGGATGAAATTGTACAACTCGTCCTCCATGCCGAGGTTTTCCAACTCGAGATTGACCGAGGAGCGGTCGAGCACCCGCAGCACCACACTTTCGCCGTGCACCGTGGGCAGCGAGGAAACGCGTAGGTCGATCGGCATGTCCTCGACGGTTTTCATGATGCGTCCGTCTTGGGGAATGCGCTTTTCGGCGATGTTCAGGTTGGCCATGACCTTGACCCGGGAAATGATGGGCAGCGCGAGGTGCAGCGGCGGCGGAGCCATCTCCACCAATGCACCGTCCACCCGGTAGCGGATCTTGAACTCGTGCTCAAATGGTTCAAAATGGATGTCGGAGGCGCGCTCCTTGATCGCATTGAAGAGCACCAGATCGACGTAGCGGATGATCGGTGCCGAGTTGGCCTCGGCCTCTAGGTCGGCTTCACTCGCCTCCCCATCTTGACTGGCGCTGATCTGGTCCAACAGGTCGCCGAGGTCTTCGGTGGTGTGGCCGTAGTGCTTCTCGATGAGATTGGTCACAAGGTCGGGGCGCGCCACCGCAGGGATGATGTCCCGGCCCAGTGCGAAGCGCAAATCCTCGACCACTTGCGGGTTGAGCGGATCGGTAAGGGCCACGTGCAGGCCGCTCTCGTCGAACATCACGGGCAAGGCCCCGTGCAACCGCGCCATCGCTCCGGGAACCAGGTCGAGGAGGCTTTCGCTCGGCTCGAAATCCATCAAATCGAGATAGTCGGCTCCCAACTCGTTGGCAATGAGGGGCAGCACCGCCTCTCTGCTGTCGAGCACCCCATAGTTCACCAGGAGGTCGAGGACATCCTTGCCACTCTCCTCGTGTTCGTTCTTGATGTCGCCGGCAACATCCTCGTCGAGCATGCCACGCGACACCAGCAGATCGGTAAGGTAGTAATGATTCATGAAACTCGCGGGGTTGTTCAGCTTTCGTCGCCCATGGTCACGTGCATCACTTCGCCAGCGGTGGTCATGCCGGCGAGCACCTTGCGGATGCCGTCCTCGCGCATTGTGCGCATGCCCAATTCCCGCGCCCGCTTTCGCAGTTGGGTGGTAGTCAGGCTCTCGTTGATCATGTGGCGCACCTCGTCGTCGATGCGGAAAATTTCGAACACGCCGATCCGGCCGCGGAACCCTCGGAAGCTGCACGCCTCGCACCCCTTGGGCTGCATGATCATTGCCGAGGCCGCCTGCGCCTCGTCGATGCGCAGTGCCCGCCCTTCCGCCTCGGAAAGGGTACCCGGCTCCTTGCATTTTTCGCACAGCTTGCGCACCAGGCGCTGGGCCTGCACCGCCCTCACAGCCGAGGCAATCAGGAAGGGCTTTACTCCGATGTCGGTAAGTCGGGCCACGGCGCTGGGCGCGTCATTGGTGTGCAGCGTAGAGAACACAAGGTGGCCGGTGAGCGCGGCATTGATGGCAATGTTCGCCGTCTCCGCGTCCCGGATCTCACCAATCATGACGATGTTGGGAGCCTGCCGCAGCATCGAGCGCAGGGCGGCGGCGAAAGTCATGCCCACGTCCTCCTTGACCTGCACCTGATTGATCCCGCTGAGCTGGTATTCCACCGGATCCTCGACAGTGATGATCTTGCGGTCCGGCTTGTTGATGAAATTCAGGCAGGAATAGAGTGTCGTCGTCTTGCCCGAGCCCGTGGGGCCGGTGACCAGCAGAATGCCGTCAGGAAGGGTGATCAACTGCTCGAAAACCTCCTGGTCGTCGCTGAAAAAGCCCAGCTCCGGGAGGCCCAGCTCAAGACCCCCTTTGTCCAAAATCCGCATGACCACGCTCTCTCCATGGTTGGTCGGAATGGTCGATACCCGCAAGTCGAGGCTGTTGTCCCCGATCTGCACCTGGATGCGGCCATCCTGAGGCACGCGCTTCTCGGCGATGCTCATGGACCCGGTCATGATCTTGATCCGGCTGATGATCGCCGACAGCAGCCGCCGCGGGTGGCCGGCCACATCCTGGAGCACGCCGTCGACCCGGTAACGGATGCGGATGCGCCGCTCGAGTGGTTCGATGTGGATGTCCGAAGCCCTCATTTTGTAGGCTTCGACCAGCATCTCCGAACACAACTTGATGATCGGCGCGTCGCTGGCATCGCCCTCGCCAAGCGAGCCGAGGTCCTTTTCCAAGGCTTTCGACCCCGGACCCGCCTCTCCATAGTATTCCGAGAGGCCGCGTTGGATGGCCGAGGGCGTGGTGCACACGAAATCCAGCGGGTGGGAAACCACATGCGGCAGGCTGTCGAGCGCTTCGAAATTGAACGGGTCGGATATGGCGACCTTCAGCGTCATGCCGTCGTAGCCGACGGGAATGAAACGGTAGCGTTTGGCCACATCCTCGGGCACCAGATCCAAAATGTCAGAGGAAACGGAAATGTGCGCCGGGTTGAGATACTCCATCGAGGAGTTCTCGGCGCAAACCTTCGCCACCTCCTCCTCGTCAATTTCACGGGCGCGCAACAGGGCCTGCAGCGCCGACTCCGCTCCTTTCCGCTTTTCCTCCCCCTGCTTGAGAAGTTCGTCGGTCAGCAAGCCCGCTTCCTTGAGCAGTTCGATCAAGTATTCTTCGTTGGAATAAACGTTGGTGGCCATGGATTTTCGGGAAATGGGCATACGGGGTGGCGCACTCAGTGTGCGCCGCCGGTTTCATCCGGGAAGCGGACCACGATCTCGCCGGGCCGCTGGAGGTCGAGCCGGTCGCGGGCGTGGATTTCGTAATAGGCAGGGTCGTAGCGTAGCCAGTGAAGCTCGTTGCGGGCCCTGGCCACCTCGCGGCGCAGCGCCTCGCGGCGCTCATGCAGCGCCGCCTCCTCTTCCAGCGCCTGCCGGTGCTCGGCGAGCACCGGCACCACGTAGGTGAACGCCACGCCCCCGGCCGACGCCAGGCACACCACCGCGAGAAACCTGACGGCGACGCGCAGCAGCGCCCCGGGCCGGTTGGGCCGGGGGCTGGTGTCGTAGTCCGAGGGGTTCCTCATGGCGGGTGCGGGGTGCCAGGGGCTTGGAAGTTAGAATTTCATGCGGCCGCCGTAGATGGCGGTGTCTCCCAGTTCCTCCTCGATGCGGAGAAGCTGGTTGTACTTGGCGATGCGGTCGGAACGGCTCAGCGAGCCGGTTTTGATTTGTCCGCAATTTGTCGCCACGGCGATGTCGGCGATGGTCGAATCCTCGGTCTCGCCGGAGCGGTGGCTGAGCACGGAGGTGTAGCCATTTTCCTTGGCCAGTTCCACCGCGTCGAGAGTTTCGGTAAGTGTGCCGATCTGGTTCACTTTGACTAGGATCGAGTTGGCCACGCCTTTGTCAATCCCCTTGCGCAGGAAATCGACATTGGTCACGAACAGATCGTCGCCCACCAACTGGGTCGTTTCACCCAGTTCGGCGGTAAGCAGCGACCAGCCGTCCCAATCGTTCTCATCGCAGCCGTCCTCGATCGAGACGATCGGGTATTTCGAACCCAGCTCCTTGTAGTAGGCGACCA
>SLCJ01000238.1 GCA_007125835.1 Verrucomicrobiales bacterium
CGCGATTTGGTGATCGACCCCGAGGCCGAATCCCCCTCGGTGATGAACAACGTCGATTCCTCCGCCCTTTTGTTGCGCGTGTTGAAATGGATGCGGCAGTCGCGCAGCTTGCGGTTGCACAGCTTGGCTTTTTTCGCCCGCTCCCGCGCCAGCTTGCGGATGCCCTTCAATTCCTTACGCTCGCGCTCGGCGGCGGTGATCCGTTTGAGCAGTGCCTCGGCCGTTTCCGGATGCTTGTGCAGGTAGTTGTCGAGCTGTTCGCGGATAAAGCCCCCCACAAAGGCGCGGATCGTCTGCCCGTCGGGAGCCATGTGCGTCGATCCCAGCTTGGTCTTGGTCTGCGACTCAAACACAGGCTCCTCCACCCGCACCGCCACCGCCCCGGCAATCGACTGCCGGATGTCCGAGGCCTCGAAGGCTTTTTTGTAAAAATCCCGCACCGTCTGTGCCACCGCCTCGCGGAAAGCCGCCAGATGCGTGCCGCCTTGCGTCGTGTGCTGACCATTGACGAACGAATAGTAGTCCTCGCCAAATCCACCGGTGTGCGTGAACGCAATCTCGATGTCCGTGCCGCGCAAATGGATGGGCGGATAGAGCGGGTCGTCATCGATCACCTCGTTGAGCAAATCGAGCAGCCCGTTCTTCGACCGGATTCGCTCGCCATTGAGCATCATCGTCAGGCCCGGATTGAGGTAGGCGTAATACCGGCACATCCGGCGCACGATATCGAGATCAAACCGAACCCGCCCCGGAAAGATCGCCCCGTCTGGTTCGAAAACCACCTGCGTGCCGTCCGGCTCGCTGGTCTTGTGGTTGCGCTTCATTTCCGCCTCCACCTCGCCCGCGGCAAACTCAATCGCCCGCGTTTCCCCACTGCGGAACGCCTGGATCTCGAAAAATCCCGACAAGGCATTCACCGCCTTAATCCCCACCCCGTTCAACCCCACCGACTTCTTGAACGCTTCCGAGTCATACTTCGCTCCGGTGTTGATGCGCGCCGCGCAATCCATCAACTTGCCCAGCGGGATGCCCCGCCCACGGTCGCGCACGGTCACCCGCGTGCCCTCGATTTCCACCTGGATGGTCGTGCCATGACCCATCACATGCTCATCGATCGCATTGTCGATCACCTCCTTGAGCAACACGTAAACCCCATCGTCCGGCGACGAACCATCGCCCAGCTTGCCGATATACATCCCGGGACGCAGGCGGATGTGCTCCTTCCAGTCCAGCGAGCGGATGCTCTCCTCGGTATAAGCGGCGGCGGAACTCTCCGCCAAACCGCCGCCACCTGCTCCATTGCCTCCATTCTGCGCTTTTTTTCGGGCTGCCATTTTAATCAGTCTTCATCTTACCGACCCGCATGCCGCAAGCCGATTTTGTTCGGATTTCCTTATAATTTCGTTTCCCCCTCCCGGCAAGCGGGAATCCGAGGCCTTGGGCTCGCACCGCCTCCGCCTCATCACCACCTCAGCCCTCTGCCGCGTACTGCCGGTGCCAATGCTCGAACACCGCGGGCGAAATTTCCGAAGGTTTGATCTCGCTGCGCCCGCCCCAAAACACATTGGTATAGTCCACAGGGATCCCCACCTCCCGCAAATGGGCGTCGATCGCCGCCTTGTGCTCCAGCACGCGGTCTTTCTCGGTGCCGTGCACCACGCCCATGATATTCACATCGCCGAATCGCGGACCACCCTCGCGCCAGTAGCAGTGCGTCATGATGTAATGCCGCCCGACCTCGCCACCGGCACGCTCCTCCATCCCCTTCGGCACGCGCCAATGGAAAAGCCCGTTGAACCTCGTCACGCGACGCCCCGCCTGCGAGGGCTTCACATGCTCCAGAAACGTGGAAAACCGGCCAATCACCCGCTTCGCATCCAAACCCGAGGCCACCTCGGCAAATTCCTCGCCGCTCATCCCCACGGCCGCCGCACGACGACTCCACGGATCACGCACAATTTCATCCGCCGCCAATTCCTCCTTCAGCGCCAGCAGCACCGCCCACTCGCGTTTGTCCAGCGTGGCCGGCGAAACCTTCATCATCTTCGCTGGCTCGTCGGCCCGCGCTCCCGGCTCCATCGATTTCCGCCGCACGTGCCCCACCCCCAGCGCAAAGATCCCCTTCGCTGGCATCAGCAGGTAGTCATCGGCGCCGGTGATGCGCTTGAGCACATCCGCATGCTCTTCCAGAGAGCGCCCCTGCGGCACCTTGAGCGTCGTCCACAATTTGTAATCCGACCCCTGGATCGCGCGATCGGTCGAGCGCACGACCACATGACCGGAAAAAGGATCCTCGCGCGACATGAACTCAAAGGCCGCATCCAGCTTGTCGGCATCCACCCGCCACGCCACCAGCGCACCTTCCGCCAGCTTGTTTGCCAACAGCGTCTGCCGCACCCGCCGGATCACGCCCGCCTCAAGCATCGCGCGAATCCGCTCCATCACCGTCTCCACCGGCATCTCGCATCTCTCCGCAATCGCATCAAAAGGGCGCGGCTGGAATCCTTGCACCAAATCTTCGGAAACGGCAAGGATCGCCGCGTTTACCGGATCGTCGTGTTCTGTGGGGAGCGGGGGTTGGGGCATATCTTCGTGAGTTTAAGTGTGGGAATCAGACACCCCGGCGCGCAGCCACATGGCCTGGACCGCCGCAAACAAACAGGCGGCAAATCCCAGGTGCAGAAACTGGCTTGCCGGGGGGAGGTTAAAATAAGCCAGAGAAACGCCCAACACCAACTGAAGAAACACAAAAACCAGCGCCAGCGTGCCGAACCTCGACACCCAGCCCCCAAATCCACGCCCGCGCCACCACACCACCAAAGCCAACACCAACACCGGCCACGAGAAAATCCGGTGAACATGATCCGCCCACCCCACCTCATCAATCCACTCGCCGCGCGCCAGCTCGGGCTGCTCGCGGGCCACCGAATCCAATTCCGACCTCACCTCCGTGCCCACCAGCACCTGCACCGCCACCGCCGCCAGCAACACCATCGTCCACCGCCGCAACCGCAGCTTCTCCGCCCCAGTCGTCCTCGCGCCGCCGCCGCCCCCTCCGCGCCGCGCAAACGCCCGATGACTCACCACCACCAACAGCGCCAGAATCCCGAAAGCCAGCGCCATGTGCAGTGTCAGCACAAATTGATCCAGGCCGCTGAAAACCACCCGCGACCCCAACCACCCCTGAAAAAGCATCA
>SLCJ01000293.1 GCA_007125835.1 Verrucomicrobiales bacterium
ATCTGCCCTTGAACGAAACCTGGACCGCCTTCGGCTTCCCCTTCGACTTCACCTTGGACGGCGTCACCTTCGAGGCCCAAACGGTCAACAACCTGGCAGACGAACAGATCATCACCGGCACGGTCTCCGCCGGCACCGGACAACTCGCCGGCCACCTCGGACGCGACCTCAAACTGGACAATGCGGGCGTGCTCATCGACTTCGGCGTGTCCAGCGTCGGCAGCCTGCGCCTGAACTACGGCCACTACGGCTCGTTCATCAATCTCTTCATCAATGGCGAGACGGTGATCGCCCCGGATTTCATGAGCCTTAACGGCAACGAAATCGGCGGCGTCACCCTCAACGTCATCCGCGTCGCCGTCCCCGGCGGCCACACCGGCATCCTCGAATTCACCGGCCAGATCCAGAACTTCAACTTCACCATCGGCGGCGAGGATCTCTACATCGACAACATCTGCTTCGAGGAATTTGAAAACGAACCGCCACCACCCGACCCATTCACCCTGGGCCAACTCCGCATCCTCAGCAACGAGCCAAGATCCGAAACCGAGCGCCAGGTCATCATGCAGGTCGAGGTCACCGGCAGCCCCACCCTCACCCTCTACCGCAGCACCGACCTCGGCGACACCGACCCATGGACGTCCGTCCCCAGTGCCGTCTTCAGCACACCCATCGGCCAACCCAACGTCCGTGAAGTTTCCGTCACCGGCCCGCTCGCCACGCCGAGAATGTTCTTCCGGATCGGCGCGACGGATTGAAATTCGTTGCGGGCCCGTTCAATCTCGCGTGGGCGAGAGCGGTTGATTTATGGAGAGGGAGACGTGAGCGAAAAGCAGGAAGCGAGGGGAAGAAAAGAGAGACTCATGCATAGCCCCGAAGACGCCAAGGCCTGAGAGGTGGTTTTTTGGGAGCGCGGACCTTTGGTCCGCTTGGGTGAGGGGAAATAAGTTGAGAGTTTAGAGTTCAGGTATTATTGGCGTATTGCCGGCAACAACGCGCGTTGCAACGTCGCCAACGGCCACCTGATCCGCGTCCAACCGAACGGGCGCGCCTACATCAGCCGATTGCTTCATCCCTACAACGAATTCCTCGAATTCGAGAGCAACGACGGGGCCTTGCTCTACGCCGACGAGAACGCCGTCGTCACCCTGGCCGACAGCACCATCCAGAACATCCACAGCAGCGACGCGGATGTCGGCATCATCCGCACGGTCGGCCAGGCCGACATCACGTTGCGCAATTGTGTCTTCCGCGACGTGCGCAACCTCGACACCGCCAATCCCAGCCGCGCCGCGCTCCTGCGCGGGTTCCTCTCTCTTCCCGAACTCACCCTGGACCGCATCCGCGCGGAAATGCCCGTTGGTGGATATTTCATTTTCGGTCGCGTCAATACCACCATCCGCCGCAGCTCGCTGGAAAACGCGCCGATCCGGCTGGAGCGCATCCTCCCCATTCTTACCCCGCCTGCGCTATCCGTTCACAGTTCCACTTTGATCAATGGCGGCCTCACCGCCTATCAGATCGACCTCGCCCATTCCTACTTGCGCAACCTCAACGTCCGTCCGGAGTTTCGCGGCAGTGCCTCGCATTGTGCCTTCGACTTTTCGGGTGTCGATGCCGGCGGCACTTCCTTCACTTCAGGCGGTTACAATGCCTGGTATCCCTTCACCGTGAATATCCCCGTTTTCACCCATCCCGAGGATATTGAAACCCTCGTCTTCCTTACCGGTCGCGATCAGACCGGCCCCACGGTCGTCTATCGCCCGGCGGCGTCCAGCCCGCTGGTGGACGCTGGGGATCCCGCATTGACCGCAGCCAACCCGGACACCCCGAAAACCGACCAGCCCGGCAACGCCCGCGTGATCGATGGCAGCGGCGATGGCATTGCCCGCATCGACATCGGCCCGGTCGAATACGCGGTGCCCAGATCCACGGTTGTCGTCACCACCGCCAGCGACGATCCGGTATTTGGCACCACTCTTCGTCAGGCCCTGGCAACGATGTTTGTCGATCCGCCGCTGCGTATTGTCTTTGATCCCGGCCTTTCCGGAGCCACCTTCCAGATCCTCGAAAGCAACGGCCCGCTGACCATCAGCACCGGCCCGATCGAAATCGATGCCTCCATGCTCGCCCAGCGCCCGCGGCTCACCGGATCCGATTTCTTTGGCAACCGCTTCAATTCCAGCATGCCCCACATCCAAATCACCGGGGGGGCGCAGGTCGTCATCCGCAATTTCAGATTTTCGGAACTCCGGCGCGTCATTGATGTCGATTCCTCCTCCCTCACCCTCGCCGACTGCGTGTTCACCGACAACGGCGGCCCCAGCCAGACCACGCCGGCCGCCGCGGTCATCGTCCAGGGCATCGGGTCCTTCCTCACGCTGGAGGAATGTGTGTTTGCCCGTAACCGCGCGGCATTCATCGGGGCCGCCATTCACATGAATGCTCCGCTTGGCGGCCTCGTCGTCCGCGGTTGCCGATTCACCGACAACGACAACACCGGGTTCTCCGGCTACAACGGACGTGCGCTCCCCGGCAGCGCCATCCATGTCGCGGCCTTTCTTGATCCGGTGGAAATCACCGACACCACTTTTTCAGGAAACACCAGCTACGCGCTCTATCTCGGCCTCCAGAACGCACCCGGCATCAATCAGGAAAGACGCCGCATCGTGAATTGCACATTCGCCCACAACCATCGAGCCATCGCCGCACCCGGCACCGATTTTGTTTTGCGCCACTGCACCATCGCCCGCCACAGCTCCGACCAGATTCGCCCCGCCATCTACCTCTTCGGTACCGCCCACATCGGCCACTCGATCATCGCCAACAACCGGGATCCCGTGCAAGGCACCCCCAGCAACGCCAACGGGCCCACCCTCGATGTTCCCGGCGGCAACGGCCAATACATTTCCGAAGGCTACAACATCGAGGATGGCGACGACCTCGGCCTCAGCGGTCCCGGCGACCGCCCGCGCACCGACCCTCTGCTCGCCCCCTTCGCCCCCTTCGCCCACTACGGCGGCAACGGACGCAGCTTCGCCCTGCTTGCCGAGAGCCCGGCCATCGACGGGGGAAATCCCGATCTCGCCACCCTGCCTGCCGCCGACATCCGCGGCTACCCGCGCGCCACCGACGGCACCGGCAACGGCAAGGCCATCCCCGACATCGGCTCGTTTGAAGCGGGC
>SLCJ01000139.1 GCA_007125835.1 Verrucomicrobiales bacterium
GCCTATCCCGGCGAGTGCGTGCGTTTGCTGAGAAGCCACGGCATCTGCGGTGTTCTTGGCAACCATGACTTTTATGCGCTTCAACTGGCCAAGGAACCTCTCGATGAGGAGGTGGCCGGGGGATTGCTAGCGCATCCGGTCTGGGGGCCGCTGGTCCTCGCCTGCGAACAGCTTGACGACGACGACTGGCAATGGCTTGTGGAGCAAAGCGATACGCTGACCGAGGCGGGAGCCGTGCTCTCCCACGCCACGTTGCACGAGCGGCCGGAGTGGCGTTATCTTGATGACGACCACGAGGTGGCGGCCACGCTGGCTGAACTGAGCACACACGGTTCACGCACCGGCTTTTTCGGGCACACGCATGTGTTTTCGATTTTTCATCTGCCGCAGGACTCGGGCAAGGTCACGGAGTGCGGACCTTGCCAATGGCATTTGCCGGAAGACGCCCCCTGCGCCACGACCGTGGCCTCGGTGGGCCAGCCGCGTTCGGCCAACAGCCGGGCGTCGTTTGCAATTTGGGACGAATCGACGCGAATTCTCGAGCACCACGAGGTGGACTACGATGCCAAAAAGGCGGCGGCCGCGATCGTGCGGGCCGGGCTTTGTCATCACAATGCCCGGCGCCTGCTCTTCCGGGGAAGGTGAAACCCGGCATTTGAGTGGTCCACGGCGGGATGTGGGCGGCAGACCCGGCGGCTTCCCCGTCTCGCGGGCGGGCAGGCCGCTGCCCGCAGTCTTCATTTCAGCCCGCGAATGACTTCGAAAATGGCGAGACCGACGCCGGAGAGGCTTTCGCCGGCAATCAGTCCGGAGGCGCAGATGATGAGGAATTTGGCGGCCCATCCGGGGAAGGCTTTACCGACGGCGGCCCCCATCAGCGACCCGAGGAAGATCGAGATGGCGTTGTAGGCGGGGATGACGAAGGCGAGGCCGAGGCTGGGGCCGCTGGGCACCCAGATGCGCAATCTCCGCGGCAGGGTTTTTTCGAGGACCGCGAGCACGATGCCGGCCAAGCCCCCATAGATGATGCCCTCCATCGCACCCGGCGGCAGCGCCTCGACGCCATCCATGAACAATTCCGCCACCGCTTTCCAGGCGGCCACGCTTGGGGCCGGCCATTCATCGGTGAGCAATTGGTTGACGGGATCGGGCACCAGCACCAGATATCCGGCACATCCGGCCAAGGCTCCGGCAAGCGCCCCAAAGAACTGGGCGATGAACTGGGGGCGCGGGCGGGCACCGATCAAATGGCCTGTTTTCAAATCGTGCATCATATCGGCGCACTGGCTGGCCGCGCCGCCGGTGACATTGGCCGACATCAGGTTGGCCGCCGGCTGCCCGGGAGCAAGCACCGCAAACAACAACTGCGTGACCTTGCCCATCGCTCCCACCGGCGTGACGTTGGTTTCGCCGCTGACTCTCGCCGCCACAAGTGCCAGCAGAAAGGTGAGCAGCACGCCGAGCGCGGCGACCCATGCGGTGATGGCGAAGAAGGACACCTGCAGAGCTACGGAAATCGCCATCACGATCACCAGTGCAAGCAGGAACCACTGGCGGGGTAGCACCATGTTGGGGTCGGCTGCCAGCGCGGCTTCCTTGCTTCGCGGCATGATAGCGGTGACGATGGCCCTCCATGAGAAGGCGAATGAGGTGAGTGCGGATGTGACCATCATGGCGACGCCGGGCCACAGCAGCCAGTTCAATCCCTGAACGAACCAGGGTGTGGCGGGCGAATCCGCCCCCGGCTCCGTCCATCCTGCTTCCAAGGCCATGGGTAGCAGCCAGGCCCAGGCGAGGAGGGAGCCGAGCATAATCGAGATGCCCACCCGTGGTCCCACCAGCACGCCAACGCCATACATGAGAGTGGTCGGTTCGACGGAAAATCCCAGGTTGGCCGAGGTATAGCCTCCGACGCCCGCTGCCTCAAGCCCGCCGCCCGGACGCGCCGGCCATTTCCCTGGCAGCACAAAGCGCTGCAAACTGGTGACGGATTCCGTAATCTTGATCGACGCCGCGAGCACTGCGAAACCGGCGAGCATCGACAGCCTTACCATGGCTTCGCGCCCCTGCGAATAGATTTCCAGGAGCGTCTTCGCCGTCGCCGTGCCGCTGGGGAATGGCAGCTTGTCGACCTCGATGAGTTGCTTTCGCAAGCCCATGGCGACCACAATCCCGACCAAGCACACCGAGAATGTCCAGATCACGAGCGCTCCCCAGGATAGAGTTTGCCCGGTGATCATGGTTAGTGCCGGGATCGGCGCCACCAAGCCCGCCGAGGAAATCGAAGCGGCCGAGGAGGCGGCGGTCTGGTTGATGTTCGTCTCCAGAATCGTGAAGCCACGAACACGCCCGGTGAGTTTGAGCAACTGCCAGATGCCGAATCCAAGCAGTGCCGCCGTGATCGACATCGACATCCCCCAGCCGATCTTCAGGCCGACATAGATATTGCACAGCGACAGCACGCCGCCGAGCAGCATTCCGGTGCCCACGGCGCGGATGGTGAGCTGGGCGGTGCCCGGCGGATGCGTGGGGATGTTTTCGGAAGCGGGGTCGGACATGAAAATATCGGAAGATACCTGCGTGATGTTCTGGACGGGCTAGGGAGCACACGGACATTACTCTGCACAGGCCCGCCGGGTCGTTCGGGAGGGCGGCAGTGTCAATGCGACCAGTCGTGCTTGTCGAGGTCGGAGACGCAGGCGGCGAGGAGGCGGATGCACTCGGAGATATCCCCTTTGTGGCAGGTCTCGATGGTCTGGTGCACGTGGCGAGTGGGCACCGAGATCGCACCGGCGATCGAACCGCCCGCCACCAGGCGCTGAAGTTGCGCGGTGTCGGTGCCTCCGGCGGCGAGGATCTCGGGCTGCCACTTGACCTTGTGCTTTTTCGCCACCCCCTTCATGTAGGCCACCATTCGGTGATCGCATATCACCGAAGAGTCCATGATCTTGATGCCCGCACCCTCTCCGAGGGCGGTGCAGCGCTCCTCCGGCTTGGAGCCGGGCACGTCATAGGCGATGGTGGTGTCGAGCCCGAATCCGAAATCGGGTGAAACCTTGAGCGCGGCCGCCATCGCCCCGCGCAGGCCCACTTCCTCCTGAACGGTGAACACGGCGTAAAAGTCATAAGCGGGGAGGCGTTTCTCTTTCTTCAGCAGGCGCAGGGCCTCGAGCA
>SLCJ01000314.1 GCA_007125835.1 Verrucomicrobiales bacterium
CATAGGAATAGGGGGGCAGGCAGTTGGCATATTCCTGAGCGGCATCGGCGGCGTCATGTATATGTTCGATATATTTTAAAATGTGATCGGCCGCCGGTCCGTAAAACCCGCGGACAAATTCCTCAATCAGTTCATCACCATCGCGCGAGGGGTCCCACATGAGCTGCGCCAGCACCCAAGCACGCAGCTCGGCAAACTCGGTGCCGAGGCTGGTGTAGGTTCCCTGCTCAAAAACACCAATTACATTATGGTTGGCGAAAAACCGGATGTTTGGGGCCATCACGCGAAGGTTCGGGTGCGGGATGAAATGGTGACGATAGTTGCCCCCGTAGTTCCATACATAAAGGCGTTCGGTGATCCGGGACCAGGCAACGATGTCGTCATGGAAGGACGCGTTCCGCTCATGTTCCAGAGGCACAGCAAAACTGCATTCGATACTGCAGAGCTGAATGATCACATTTTCGCGTGGCACAACAGACCTCGGAGCAGCGCGTGTATACTGATATGCAAGGGTGCTGATTGAGATGCCCGGGAAATCAGTTTCAATTTCCTCGGCAACCGAATTCACAAATTCAAGAAGGCTGCCTGAAGGGCTGCCCTCGCGTTCATCAATGGCGCTGCAATCCTCACATTGGCAATTGTTATACCAGTCGTTTGGCGAAACCGAGAATACGTTTTGATTCGGACGGCTTCGCATTTCGCTTCGAAGATTCTTGATCAGTTCCTCCCTCATGCTCTCATTGGTGAGACATAGTTGGGCGTTGCGGTGGATGCGCTCTCCGTTGACAAGGCTGAACCACTCCGGATGGTCTTCGAAGTAGCGGCCTGGGGGAATGAGCTGGAAGAATGTGTGCACCCCGCCATGGGTCATGTGTCCACCATACTTCGGGGCTGAAAGCCCTTCGTAGCCATTCGACATATTCCGCACGGACCAGTCGGCATCGAATGCATCCGTCCAGAATGAATAGCGGTATTCAAAGGGGGGGGCATGCCGACGATTGAGTTTTGGCACGGAGAGATTGCGCACATTCGGGATATGGCTGGTTTTCGCGGACCACCATCGGCAACCGACGTATTGCTGCAAAAAATGAAATACCGCATAAAGAGCACCCCGCGTGCCGCCACCCGCCAGCAACAGATCCCCATCTTCAAAGCGAATATCCATGCCATCAAATTCGAGACCGTCGGGATCGAATTCAAATCCCGCCTCGATCAGGGCGTTGGCCCCCACCAGGATCGGTCGCCGGTCGTCTCTACCGTGCTGGACATTGAATTTGGATCCGGTTACCTCTCCAAGAAAGCGCGCCAATTCGGCTGCGGCATGCCGATCCGCAGGTGGAGCATGATCTGAAACGACAATTGAAACCAACGCTTCGCCGTCCCGTGCAACATGGAACATCGGCTGTGCCCCCAAAGCATTGGCAGCCATAAATATAAAACCAAGAGCAGGTATCAATTGTCGCATTTTCTTACCTTTCATTTCAGATTGATTCAAGCTGATTCGCCTTCTTCTTTCTCGTCTTCGGTGCAGCACTTTTTCTCGAACCACTGCAGGAAGGTTTCTGCGGCGGGTTTGGCGCTGAGGATCGGCGTTCCGCCCGCCCGCTCCACCAGACGGGCATCTGCTTCCTCGAGCACCCGCACCAGGACAGGGGCTTCGCCGCTGTGTTCGAGCACCTTGAGGGCGTCACCCACGCGGCGCATGGAACAAATCACTAGTTTGGCTTCCGAGGCACCGACTTTGGCCAGTGTGTGTTCGTCGGAGCCGTCGCCGCGGATGGTGTGGATTCCCAGACGCATCAGCTCGGCGCACACCACGGCGTCGTCGTCGACCACGACCACTTCATGGCCTGCGGCGCGCAGGGGTTTGACGACCCACATGCCGGCCGAGCCGAAGCCCAGCACCAGCACGTGTCCGCGCAAGTCGCCGCGCAACGGACGCCGCCGCCGCAGCGGATGCAGGGGCAGCAGGGCGTGGGCCATGCGTTCGGTGCCGATGAAGGGGGTCAGCGTCATGGTGATTACCGCCGTGAGCGCAATCACCTGGAAAACCCCGGCGGTCAAATGCCCGGCCAGCACGCCACTCAAGGCCAGCACCAGCGAAAATTCACTGGTCTGCGCGAGCAGCAATCCGCTCTCCACCGCCGGGCGCGTGTGCATGCCACGCCACTCCGCGACAGCGGTGACCACCGGCGGGGTGACCACCACCACCACCAGTGAAAGGCCCAGCGCCTGCCAGAGCACTTCGCCGCCAGGCACCCCAACCACCACACCGAGGCAGACGAAAAACAGAGCGAGGAAGAAATCCGAGAGGCTGGTCAATTGTCCGCGCACGAGACCGTTGAGCGGGAAGCCCGAGAAAAGGATGCCGGCGAAAAAGGCGCCGGCGATCATCGGCAGGTCGAATAGGTAAACCGCGAGACCGATGAATAGGAACAGGAAGGCGACGATCCAGAGCAGCAGCAGTTCCTCGTCGGGCCGGAACCTCCGCAGCAGCGCGGGCACCACCTTCTGCTGGCATAGAAAGGCAACCGCCGCCAGCAGCAACAGCGCGCCCAGCCCGGCCGCCATCATCCCCGCCCCCTGGGCCAACCGCATCATTAACACAATCACCACAATGAGCACGACATCCTGCACCAGCAGCACCCCGGTGACCACCCGCCCGAAGGGCTCGAACATCGCCCGCCGCGCACGCAACTGCCGCAGGCCCACCAGCGTCGAACTCGCCGCCACGGCCGCCGCCACGTAACACGAAACAAGCAAATCAAAGCCCATCCACAGCGCCACTCCGAAACCGGCTGCCGCCGCCAGCAGAAATTGCACCGCCGCAATCCACGCCACCGCCCGCCGGTGGCGACTGAATCGCCGCGGCGTCAGCTCCACACCCGAGGCGAAAACCAGAAACGCCAGACAAAACTCGAGAAAACGCAGCAGCGGAGCCTCGGCGAATTGCCCGTCCTCAGGCAGCGCCGCCTCAGGCACCACTCCCAGCGCCGCAAACCCCATGCCGCACAACAGCAGAATCGGAATCGTCGGCAGGCGGGTGGCACGCGCCAACGCGTGACCCAGCGCCGCCACCAGCAGCAGCATCGCAAAAAAAGTCATTTGTCCCCTCCCTTCGCTTCGCCCGGCTGCGGCAGCATTCCCATCTCTCG
>SLCJ01000298.1 GCA_007125835.1 Verrucomicrobiales bacterium
GTCCGCGCTCCGATTTTGTCATGGAGGCTTTGCTGTCGCTGAATTCGGGCTGGTAGGGTTTGGGCTTGCTTGTCAGGAGGATGGCACATCGCCCATGCGGACTGAAGTCCGCGCTCCGATTGAAATCCTGCCAGCCCTCTCTTTGGGTCGTAGAAAGAAGTTTGCCTTCCGCTTTCGCCTCCGCGCGTTTCAAGGAAATTTTTCTGCTTGCGCGAGAGTGGGTTGCGGGCATATTTCCGGCCCTGCCTTTTGATTGCTCGGGTGGTGGAATCGGTAGACACGCAAGATTAAGGATCTTGTGCCGCGAGGCGTGGGGGTTCGAGTCCCCCCTCGAGCACCAATCAAGCCTATGCGGACGATTCGGGAGTGTGAGCTACATTCGGCCGGTGCCCGTTTGAACCAGAGAGAGATCGCCAATATGCGCCTGATTGAGCTTTTCCGCTGCCGACTTTGCGAGTTTTTAGTCAAAATATGCGCTGTCGTTGGCGTCTTGTTGGCGGGTGTTGGCTGTGGTCGGCACGCTCCGTTGCCCGCGTTGGAAGAGTTTGATTCTGCGGCGTATCTTGGGGTGTGGCATGAAAGTGCGCGGTTGCCTGTGTTTTTCCAAAGGGAGGGCACACTGGCGATGGCTCGATACACTCCCGGCGATCGGGATTCGCGCATTGGCGTGGAAAATTTTGCGGTGTCGGCAGAGGGGCAGATTGTGTCGTCCATCCGTGGAGTGGCCGATGCCGCCGAGGGAGAGCCGGCCGGTCGCTTTACGGTGCGGTTCCCCGGCATCCCGTCGCTTGTGGCGCGATTTACTGGCCCGAATTATCACATTTTCCACCTGAGCGAGGACGGTCAGCATGCCTTGGTTGGCAATCCATCGCGGCGCACGCTTTGGATCCTAAGCCGCAATGTGCCGGTCGAGCCGGAGGAATTGGACGCCCTCATCGGCATTGCAGATCGAGCCGGGTTTGACGTTTTGCGGCTGCTTTTGGCCCCGTGGGCCAGCACCCCGGTGCCGGAGTTACCTGAAGCCGAGAAAAGCCACTGATACGGGCTTCGCGCCAGTGTTCCGCCGCAAACCGCGCGATCCGTAAGACAAAATATTGACATCCGCTCCTAGCAAGGAAATCCTGCATCATCCCACCACCTCACTTATTCCCTTATGGCCAGATCCCCAATCAATCCCGAAATCGAGGCCCTCCTCGGAGGGCGCCACAGCGATCCCTTCACCCTTCTTGGTCCCCATCGCGACCCCGCTTCCGGCGAAGTTGTGGTCCGCTGCTTTCGCCCTGGGGCCGCCGAGGTGACCATTGTGCCGGATGAGGGTGCGCCGGTGCCTGCGGCACTCATCCACCCCGAGGGATTTTTCCAGGGCTCGTTTCCAACCGTTCCCGGGGAAGGCCCCCTGCCCCCCTACAAGCTGCGCGTCCGCTGTCCTGACGGGAGCGAATCCGAGCACCGCGATCCTTACTCCTTCGGCATGCTCCTCGGCGAGCAGGACGTCTGGTATTTTGCCGAAGGCCGCCACCTCGACCTCGACCAGGTGCTCGGGGCGCAATTCGAGACGCGGGATGGCGAGCGCGGCGTGCGCTTTGCCGTATGGGCTCCCAATGCCCGCCGCGTTTCGGTGGTGGGTGAATTCAATCGCTGGGACGGACGGGTTCACCCGATGCGCCTGCGCATCGAATGCGGGGTGTGGGAGCTTTTCATCCCCGGCCTCGAACCCGGCGGGCTCTACAAATTCGAGATCATCCAGGCCGATGGTCGGCTCTGCCTCAAATCCGATCCGCTGGCATTTTTCGGCCAACACGGGCCGGAAACCGCCTCCATCCTTTGGGAAAGCTCCCACTCCTGGGAAGACCAAGAGTGGATGGCTAAACGTCTTCAGACCGATCCCTTCCGCGCACCGGTCTCCATCTACGAGGTGCACCTCGACTCGTGGGCACGTGTGCCCGAGGAAGGGAACCGCCGCATGACATACCGCGAGCACGCCGCCCGCATGCTCGACCATGCAGCCGACATGGGATTCACCCACATTGAGCTATTGCCGATCACTGAATTTCCCTACGACGGCTCGTGGGGGTATCAGGTCACCGGTTATTTTTCCCCCACCTCGCGCTATGGCACGCCCGACGACTTTAAGTATTTGGTCGACGAGGCGCACCGCCGTGGCCTCGGGGTGATTCTCGATTGGGTGCCCGCGCACTTTCCCCGAGACGACCACGGTCTGGCGCGCTTCGACGGCACGGCGCTTTACGAGCATGCGGATCCCCGCCAGGGAGCGCATGCCGACTGGGGCACGCTGATTTTCAATTTCGGCCGCAACGAGGTGCGCAATTTCCTTCTTTCCTCCGCCCTTCATTGGCTGCGGGAATATCATATCGACGGTCTGCGTGTCGATGCAGTGGCCTCGCTGCTCTATCTCGATTACTCGCGCAACGAAGGCGAATGGATTCCCAACGAGCACGGCGGACGCGAAAACCTGGCTGCCATCGACTTTCTGCAACAACTCAACCACGCCTGCCACACCCGCCACCCCGGGGTGTTGATGATCGCCGAAGAGTCGACGGCCTGGGGCGGAGTGTCGAAGCCTCCGGAGACCGGAGGCCTCGGGTTCACCTTCAAATGGAACATGGGGTGGATGAACGACACCCTTTCCTACATGCAGCGGGACCCGGTGCACCGCACGCATCACCACAACGAGGCCACCTTCTCCCTGGTCTACGGCTTCGACGAGAATTTTATGCTGGTGCTCAGCCACGACGAAGTGGTCCACGGAAAAGGCTCCTTGCTCAACAAAATGCCCGGCGACCGCTGGCAGAAATTCGCCAACCTGCGTTTGCTTTTCGGCTGGATGTTCGGCCACCCTGGCAAAAAGCTCCTCTTCCAAGGATCCGAGATCGCGCCTTGGGACGAGTGGAACCACGCCAAGAGCCTGGACTGGCACCTTCTTCTGGGCGAGGCGCATGCAGGCATGCAGCGGCTTGTGCGCGCGCTGAACCGGCTCTATCGGGCCGAGCCCGCGCTTCATGCCACTGACCACGATCCATCGGGATTCCGCTGGCTGGATCACTCGGACGCCGCCAACTCGATCTTTGCCTTCCTGCGCACCGCCCCGGATGCCGCGCCATTGGTCGTTTTGGTCAATGCCAC
>SLCJ01000187.1 GCA_007125835.1 Verrucomicrobiales bacterium
CAGAGTCCGCGTGGTGGCTTGAGCACTCCCCCTCGGCCAAGCTCATGGGCGGAGCCGTCCATCGTGCCGACACCCGCGAGTCCACCACCATCACACTGCGCTTTGACCCGCGCCTTCTCGGCCGCATCAAGCGCATCGCCCGCTCCCGCTTCCTCAACTACCAAAGCATGATGAAACAGTGGCTCGCCGAGCGCCTTGAGGAGGAAATCCGTCGCCAACGCTGAAGTCCATCACCAGCACATTCGCGGCCTGCCGCTTCCGCTCCTCTGCCGCCCCTGCCATGATCCAGGACGACCTTTTCGCCGGTCAAGACCTCTCCACGTCTGGAAAGTCCGCCCCGGACAGCAGCTCAGACCAACCAGACCAGCGCGCCGCCTTACTGCGCGCTGAAATTGAGCACCACAACCGCCTCTACTACGAACAGGCCCAGCCCGCGATATCCGACACCGAATACGACGCGTTATTCCGCGAGCTGGAGGAAATCGAAAACGCCCATCCCCACCTCGCCACAGCCGACTCGCCGACCCGCCGCGTCGGCGGAGCCCCCCTCGAAGGCTTCGCCAAGGTCACCCACATCCAGCCGATGCTCAGCATCGACGATGTCTTCGAACTCCCCGCGGACAAGGTCCCCGAAGGAGCGCGCCCCGAGGCCGAGCTGATCACCTTCTACCAGCGCCTCAGCAAAAACCTCGGCACCCCGCAGGCCACCGTCACCATCGAACCCAAAATCGACGGGGTCGCCGTCTCCCTCGTCTACCGCGAGGGCAAACTGGACTACGCCGCCACCCGGGGCGACGGCACCACCGGCGACAACATCACCCAAAACGTCCGCACGATTCGCCAGATCCCGAATCGCCTCGCCATCGGGAATCCCCCTGCACTGCTCGAAATCCGCGGCGAGATTTTCATGCCCAATTCCGCCTTCGCCGCGCTCAACGAAGCCCGCGACGAAGAGGGACTGCCCGCCTTCGCCAACCCGCGCAACGCCACCGCCGGCACGCTCAAACAACTCGACTCCTCCATCGTCGCCAGCCGTCCGCTCGATTTCCTCGCCCACGGACTCGGTGCCTACGAAGGCCCCTCCCTCGCCGACGAGCACGCTTTCCAAAACCTTCTCGACGCCTGCCGCATCCCACGCAACCAACCCATCCACACCGCATCCTCCCTCGACGAAGTGCTCGCCGCCGTTGCCGAAATCAACCAGCTCCGCCACACCCTCGACTACGGCACCGACGGAGCCGTGATCAAGCTCGCCGACCACGCCGAACGCGCCCGCCTCGGATCCACCTCCCGGGCCCCGCGCTGGGCCGCCGCCTACAAATTCCTTCCCGAGCAAAAAGAAACCGTCATCGAGTCCATCACCATCCAAGTCGGGCGCACCGGCGTGCTCACCCCCGTCGCCGAACTCCGCCCCGTCCTCGTCTCCGGCACCACCGTCTCCCGCGCCACCCTCCACAATCAGGAGGAAATCACCCGCAAGGACATCCGCATCGGCTCCGCCGTGCTCATCGAAAAAGCCGGAGAAATCATCCCCGCCGTCGTCAAAGTCCTGCACCACGCGGAACATTCCGCCCCCTACTCCCTGTATGACGCCGTCGATGGAAAATGCCCATCCTGCGGCGGCCCCATCGCACAAGAGGCGGGCATGGTCGCCTGGCGCTGCGGCAATTTCCAGTGCCCGGCCCAGGCGGTTTCCCGCATCACTCATTTCTCCTCACGCAAAGCCCTCGATCTTGACGGTCTCGGCTCGATTGTCGCCGAAGCGTTAGTTCGCCACAAGCTCGCCTCTTCGCCGCTCGATCTGTTCACCCTCACCGAAGAAACCCTCGGCCCTCTCAATCTCGGCACCGAGGAAAATCCACGCCGCTTCGGAGAAAAAAACGCCGCGCGCTTGGTCACCTCCCTTCGCGAAGCCCGCACCAAACCCCTCAACCGCTGGATCCACGCCCTCGGCATCCGCCACACCGGCGAATCCGCCGCCCGCGAACTCAGCCGCCTCCACCGCACGTTCCCCGACCTCGCCACCTCGCCAATTCTCGCCGAATTGCTCGCCGACACCCGCGCCGACGCCAAAAAAAAGAACCCAAACCTCATCCCCTTTGAAATTTCGGGCGATGTCGGCCCCGCCGTCGCCGCCTCCATCACCGCCTTCTTCCAATCCTCTGTCGGCAGTGACATGCTCGAACGCCTCGCCGCCCTCGACATTCACCCCACGTCCGACAACTTCCTCCCCCAACCCGCCGCCGCCTCGCCGACCGACGCGCCATTTGCAGGGAAAACTTTCGTCCTCACCGGCACCCTCAGTGAAAGCCGCGACAACATCAAACAATGGATTGAATCTAAAGGCGGACGGGTCTCCGGCTCCCTCTCCGCCAAAACCCACTACCTGGTCGCTGGCGAAGGCGGCGGCTCCAAGCGCGACAAAGCCGCCAAACTCGAAATCCCCGTCATCGACGAAGCACAACTCCGACACCTCGCGGAAAATCCCGAGTGATGCCAAGCTGGGTGGCCGAATACACGAATCTATTCGGGCCGATTTTCAGTTGCCCAAGTAAGGAAGAAAATCAAAAGAGGGGCAAGGTTTCTTCGGAGCGCGGATCTTTAGTCCGCTTGGGTGATGGGAAATAAGTTGAAAGTCTGGCGAATCTATGCCTGGGGCGAATCCAGGCGAATCAATGCCCGAATCAATGCCTGCCAATTTTTCGTTGGCATGCCTGGGGCGAATCCATGCCTGGGGCATGCCCGAATCCGTGCCTGCCAATTTTTCGTTGGCGCTTCCCCATCCTCGGGTGATGGTGGATCGCCCCTCCTTGGTCGAAATGCCCCGACGCTTCGAGGGCTGCTTGCACCTGGGAACGCCAAGGTCCCCCTTGGCATGTGAATGAGGAAGCGAATGGCTGCGACGGAACGGCGTTCTCATTCTCCGTCTCATTCTCACCCCCCTCAAAAGTGAGGGGGGCTCCCTATGTGCCGATTCTCCGTGTCAGGACTTTTTAATCAATGCCGGCCGATTTTCAGTTGCCCATGAAAGGAAGAAAGTGAAAAGAGGGGCAAGGTTTCTTCGGAGCGCGGATCTTTAGTCCGCTTGGGAGCCCGAATCCATGCC
>SLCJ01000180.1 GCA_007125835.1 Verrucomicrobiales bacterium
CACGGGCACGCCACCGGGCACGGGCACGCCACCCGCTCCCGAAGCCTCGTACCCCGAAGGCTACGAACCGCTCAGCCTTGAAATCCACCACGTTCTTGTCGCTGAACATGCCGGAGGAGGCACGGAAAAAATCGTCGCCGAGGTGCCCGCGCTTTTTCCGGTTGGCACCGTGGTGTGGAACGAAACCCAACAACAGCGCGCCGCTCAGATCATCGACGCCCTCGAAATCATCCGCCTCAAAAATTCCCAGCTCCGCGAGGAAACACGACAACTGCTCCGCGCCTGGGAAGACCTCGTCTACGAAGGACAGCCGCCCGGTGTGCTGCGCGCCGACAGCCCCTCCGCCCCCTGAAACCTACTTCACACGCAATGAAACGATCCTTCTTCTCACTGGCCGCAGCCCTGTCGCTCACCCTCGCACCCGCCCTCGCCACTGAAGGCGAAGCCGATCCGCAGGATCTCTCCGATCCGTCCGATTCGTCAGATCAGTCAGATCTCTCGGCACAGCCCGAACAGCCCCCCGCAGACGATCCCGGCCCGCAGGCGGCCCCGCCATCCGATTGGGAGCAGCGTGTGGAGCGGGTGAACATCTTACGTGCGGGCGAGCGCCGCACTGTCGAGGTGATGCCTGCGGACCCCGAGGCCTACTCCGGCGCGGCTACGGGTGCCGTCCCCCGGCTCAGTGCTCCGTTCACCCCCCGCCCGAGTGCGCCGCCACCTGCAGGCTGGCGCCTGGTCGCCGATCCAGACGTGCCGGCAATCACCTTCCTCGCTACGCTAAACGACGGGTCGCAGGCCGAGTTCCAGGTCACACCGCCGGTGCTGCTTCCCTCGCGTCAGGTGCCCGAGGAATATGTGCTGCGTTTCACCGGAGTGGGCGATGTTCCCTCCATTCGCGAGGTTTCCGAGCTTCTCTTCCGCAGCAGTCGCGAACTGGACAGCACCGCCAGAGATCTCGGCGAGATCATTCCCCGCATGCGCGCCGCCCTCGATTCAAGCAACGAAAGGAATGATCCATGAAAGCAGCGATCCTCGTGCTTCTCGCCCTCATTACCGGTGCCTGCGGCGGGGCCGCCATCGCTGTGCTGGTCCTTCGCCAGCACCCCGCGGAAGTAACCGCGCAGCCGCCCGTGGTAGTCGAGACCCCGGCCACTCCGGCCCGGGAGAATCGTACCCCGCCAGCGTTTGATGAATCGGAACTTGCCGAACTTCACAAGTCGGTCTCCGCGCTCAAACAGCACCTCGCACGGATCGAAGAACAGCTCGCCTCCACAAACCGCGACGTGCTCCGCCACTCCCTGCACCTCGACGCCATACACAACCCCATCAGCCCGCTCCAGTCTCGCGGCACCCCGGGGGAGCGCTACATTCCCATGCCCCGCTCCCCGCTCATCCCGCTCGGCCTTGGGGTGACGCCCCGCGACCAGACGAGGGGGCCGGTTTGGGACACCTCAGGCCAGCCCGCCCCCGTGCCAGAAGAAGGCGAGGAAACCGAACTGCCCCTTCCCCAATGGTAGTGCGCAAGGCCTGTAGAATCCCCCTCTCACAATGTCCATCATCAAGAAAACGCTTTCACATCGGCGCTTCCAGCAATTCGCCATTGTAGCCGCTCTTCTCGGCATAGTCGGTGCCGTAGTCGCTTGGAAACTCGGCCTGGATGCCGCCACTCTCAAATCCCTCTGGCGCGACACCGAAATCTACCTCCGCGAAAATCCCTGGGCCCTGTTCCTGGCCATCGTCTTCCTCCCCGCGCTGCCTTTTCCCGTCAGCGCCCTGCTGGTGGCCGCCGGTATCGTCTGGCGCGACAATCTGCTCGCCGCCTGCGCCCTGGCGCTGCTGGCCCTGGCGTTGAACATGACCTGGACCTACTGGCTCGCCGCCTACCCGGGCCGCCGGTTCGTCGAGAAACTGATTTCCGCCACCTCGATGCGGTTTCCCGACCTTCCCCACCGCGACCACGTCCGCCTCATTCTCATCCTCCGTCTCACGCCAGGCATTCCCCTGTTCGTTCACAATTACGTGCTTGGCTTCCTCCGCACGCCCTTTCTCTACTACCTGCCGCTTTCCCTGCTCCTCGCAGGGCCGATTGCCTGCGGCATTCTCATCACCGGCGGTGCCCTTTTCGAAGGGCGCGTGGGTCTGGCCTTTGCCGGGGCCAGTCTGCTGATCGTCGGCATC
Organism: Verrucomicrobiales bacterium; assembly: GCA_007125835.1. GTDB lineage: Bacteria > Verrucomicrobiota > Verrucomicrobiia > Verrucomicrobiales > SLCJ01 > SLCJ01. Next base: position 2,179 of record SLCJ01000180.1, read on the forward strand.
CTCGTCACCAAAATGCTGAGGACACGCCTCGCCCTCAAACGCGCCGCCGAAAAGGAAGACGAGCCTGATCCCGCCGCCGAAATCTAACTTTTCATTGCATTCTAATGGCCGGCTTGCTCGTTTCTCTCAACTTCGCACTCAGCGCCGACGGCAAGGCCGCCACCCGCGAGCCGGGGCCCTCCGGTTTCGCCAGTTCCGCCGATCATCAACGCCTCCTCGACCTGCGCGCACCGGCCGACGCCCTCCTCGTCGGCCATGCCACACTGCGCGCCGACTCGATGAGCATGAACCTCGCCTCGCGCCCCGACCTCGCCGCCGCAAGGGAGACGCGACGCAAGCCTCCCCACCCGGCGCGCATCGTCCTCACCCGGCACCCCGACTCCGCCGACCTCGCCGACCTCGCCGCGAAACCGGGTGGTCCGGTGCACCTGCTGTCGCCAGTGAAGCTGCCATCCCCACCCGCCGGAATCTCCTGCCATCGAATCGACACAACGCGAGCCGATGCGGATCCGCAAGCCGATCCGCTCGCCGGAGCCCTGACCGCCCTGGCCACTGCCAAGAAATGGGACCACATTCACTGCGAGGGCGGCCCAACACTCGCACGCCGCCTTCTCGCCTGCGGCTTGGTCGGCCGCCTCCACCTCACCATCACCCATCACCTGTTTGGCGGCGGCACGTCCCACACCCTCACCGGCCCCGGCTGGCTGCCCCCTTTCCAGGCGTCGTCCCGATGGACCACCACCGAGCGCGTAATCCGGGAAAACGAGATTTTCCTCACTTTGCAGCGCTCGAACTGACTCGCCCGGGGCACTGTTTCAGGAAAAATCGTACCTTTGGCCCCCAAAAGCACGCATTTTCCCCTTGAGCCGTTCTCCGGCGGTGGCAAGCTTCATTTGGATGGGTTACGAAATCGAACGCAAGTTCCTGATCGAAGGCGAACCGTGGATCGGTCACGCGGGGACAGCCATGTTCCAGTGTTACCTCTCGCGCGGTCGCGCCGGTGCCCCAAGCGTCCGCCTCCGCATCGCGGGCGACCAGGCCACCCTGACCCTCAAGGGTAAGGCCTCCGGATTCACAAGGCATGAGTTCGAATACCCGATCCCCCTGGCCGAGGCGCAGGCCATGATCGACGCCTTCCCCGGCCTTCCCGCCATCGGGAAAACCCGCTATCGAATTCCCTTCGACCGCGACCTCTGGGAAGTCGATGTATTTTCCGCCCCGCACGAGGGCCTCGCCATCGCCGAAATAGAACTAAAATCCGAAAACCAGAAATTTCCCCACCCCCCCTGGCTGGGGCGGGAGGTGACCAGCGACCCGCGCTTTTCCAACGCGAGCCTCGCATCGGCAGCGCTTCCCCTGCAAGCCAGTTGATCAAGCCATGAGCATCCCAAAATCCCTCCCCTTCCAAACACCGCAGGACGAACCCTATTTCCACTCTCTCAACGAGGACTGGTACGGCCGTCCGCTCGCCAGCACACCCTCGTTCCGGATCATCGTCGGACCCGACTTCCTCGAACTCGCCTTCTCCGCCAAGCGCGAGCCCTTCAGCGCACCAGCATCCAACCAGGGCGACTTCCATGAAGGCCTCTGGGAATACGACTGCGCGGAACTCTTCCTCACCAACCCGGACAACGGACATTACCTCGAACTCCACCTCGCCCCGAATGGCGCCTGGTGGTCCTGTTATTTCGAAGAGGAACGCGTCCAGCACGACATCGAAAACCGCCCGCTGCCCGGCGTCCTCACCGAAAGCCTGGAGGGCATTGCACAATGGGAAACCCGCCTCCGCGTGCCCCTGGCCTCACTGCCTCCGGAGCTGGCCTTCGACCTCGCCAAAACCCGTGGCAACGTCAGCTTTTGCCTCGGCAGCGAACCACGCCAGACCTACGCCTCCTGGGCGAGACTCCCCGGCGACCAACCCGACTACCACCAGCCCTCCTCGTTCCTGCCCTTGGAACGCTGCCAGGCCAAGCAAGGCTGATGCGCACCGGGCACCCGTTCCCGGTCACTTTCGTGGCTGCGATTGTTGGTCGCAGTCGAGGATGAGGTAGCGAATGGCGCCGCGCGAAGCGCCTTCTCATTCTCATGCCAAGGAGGACCTTGGCGTTCCCAGCGGGGGCCAGCAGCCCTCGAAGCGCCGAGACATCTCAACCAAGGAGGGGCGATCCATCATCGCCCGAGGATGGGAAAGCAAATGGCCAGGCGCGAAGCTCCCTCCTCATTTTCCCCTTCACCCCTTCATCCACATCGGCGAAGGAGGTTCGCCGCTCCTTGGGGATCCATCTTCCACGAGCGCCGAGGCACCTCAACCAAAAACCTCCACCCCACCTTGCAGCCAGTAGGGAGCCCCCTTCACTTCTTGAGGGGGGGGAGAATGAATCGGAGAATGAAACAAGCCGACCCGTCTCCGCCATTCGCATCCTCATTCGCCACCACGACAAAGTGTCGTTGCTCCGGTACGCAAGCGTGATGGGAAAAGATCAATAGCCGAGGACAACCGCAAATGAGCTGGCAAGGATTCCGACCTGCAGGGATAGACTCGATCGACATCCTCCCACCAGCCAGCCCTGAAAGGGCCACCGCGCAAAGCCCGGGTTTTCCAAACCCGGGAAAAACCACCACTAGAAAAAGCGTCCTGAAAGGACGCCTGCCACCGCGCAATGATCGCACGGCAGATCCAACAAAAAATGGCAGGCAAAAATTTGCAGGCCTTCCTCATTTTCCCATTCATCCTCCGGCGAAGGAGGTTCGCCGCTCAAATCCCCGGCGTGAAACATTCCTCCATCCACGCTCCCGTGGCCAGCGCCGCGACGCAGCGATCGACCAACTCGCCATCCAATTCGTTCACGTCGCGGCCGCGCCCGATCGCTTCCAGCATCAGCACCGTCAGGCGTCCGCCCAGGTGTTCCCGGAACTCCTCCACCCCGGCCAACACCTCACGCGCGCCCGTGGAATCACGCCGCTCCAGCATATTGTGGTGCAATCGCAGACCCAGACGGTGCAGCAGACGCAGCATTCGGCACGCATCATCCTGCGGCAGCAGGCCCACCGCATGAGAGTATAAGGTATCCACCGCAAGACCTATCCCGACAGCCCGCGCATGGCTCAGCCTGTAGCCGGACATGGATTCCAGTTTATGGGCCGACCAATGGCCGAAGTCCAGAGGACGCGACGACCCGGCTTCAAAGGGATCCCCGCCCTCCGTGATGTGCTGGAAATGAAGTTCGGCCGACCGCCTCACAGCCTCCTCGACCGCATCCACCCTCAGGTCCCGCAACTCCGCCACATTCGCCTCCAACCACTCGAAAAAATCCGCGTCCTTGATCGCCGCCACCTTCACCGCCTCAACCAGCCCCTCCCGCCGCCCCCTTTCGCCCTGCGTCGCCAGAAAACCGTAGTCGTTGACCACCGCATAAGGAACCGCAAACGCCCCCAGGAAATTCTTTTTGCCAAACAAATTCAAGCCACATTTCACACCCACGCCGCTGTCCCCCTGCGACAGTGTCGTCGTCGGCAGACGCAACAACCGCACCCCGCGATGCGCCGTGGCGGCGGCAAATCCCACCGCATCCAGAAACGCACCGCCACCGGCCACCATCACTCCGGAGTGCCGGTCGATGCCGTGCTCGTGAATGGCCCCGACCACCCGCATCCAAACCTTCTGGTCACGCTTGCACTTTTCCCCGCCGCCGAGGACCAGCGGCTCTCCCGCAAGTCGCTTCCCAAGGCGCGCCGCCACCGATTCCTTCCACCCCGGCCACGCCGTGTCCACCGCCTCTTCCACCACCATCAGCATGCGCCGTGTGTCGTCCAGCGCCTCTTCCATCACCGGCCACCCCGCGCCCGCGAGATCGCGCACAAAAAAAACACGGTGCCGGAAATTCACCGCAAACCTGCTTTCCAGCGAGGAGGACATGTTGACCCGAACGCGCGCGCCCGCAGGGTTACGCCTTGGCGTCCGCCTCCCCCGGAATTCTCTCCCCGGCGATCAGATCCTCGAGGCTCTGACGCGCCCGCACCAGATCGGCGCGGTCGCCATCCACCAGCACCTCGGCCGGCAATGGGCGGCTGTTGTAATTCGACGCCATCACAAATCCGTAAGCCCCGGCGCTCATCAAGGCGAGCAAATCGCCGTCCTCCATTTCGGGCAGCTCCACATCCTGGGCGAAAAAATCCCCGGTCTCGCAAATCGGCCCCACCACATCCGCCTTCACCCGTCCGCGACCCGCCGGCTCGCGAACCGGCACAATTTCATGATGACCCTGATAAAGTGCCGGACGGATTAAATCCCCCATCCCAGCATCCACAATCCGGAACGTTTTTGCCGTGCCCTTCTTGGTGTACAGCACCCGCGTGACGAGCGCGCCGGCATTGCCCGCAATCATGCGTCCCGGCTCGAGGAGGATTTTCATGCCCAGTGGTTTCAGCAGCGGCACCAGCCGCTTCGCATAGGCCTCGAGCGTGAGCAGGCCATCGCCTTCCGGGCGCCCCTCCCACCAGTCGTCCCGCCCGCTTGGCAGCGCCTCCTGGTAGATGATACCGATCCCGCCACCGATCGAGAAAAACCCGATTCCATAGGCGTCGCGAAGGCGTGCCGCCAACGGTGCCACCTTGCGCACCGCCTCTTCAAACGGCCCGACCTTCGTCAATTGCGAGCCAATATGCATCTGCAAGCCACGCAACTCCAGATTCGCCAGCTTCGACGCCCGCTCATACGCCGCCTCGATGCGGTCGAAATCAATGCCAAACTTGTTCTCCGACTTGCCCGTGGAGATGTATTTGTGCGTCTCCGCATCGACATTCGGATTCACCCGCAACGCCACCGGCGCCATCACCCCGCGGGCACGCGCCACCGCGTCAATCGCCTCCAGCTCCGCCTCCGACTCCGCATTGAAACAGTAGATCCCGGCATCCAGCGCCGCTCCAATCTCCTCCGCCGTCTTGCCCACACCAGCGAAGGTGCACGCCCCGGCCTCACCTCCCGCACGCTGCACCCGAAACAGCTCGCCCCCGGAGACAATGTCAAAGCCGGCACCCTCACGGGCCAGCAGATTGAGCACCGCGAGATTCGAATTCGCCTTCACCGCATAGCAAATCTTGTGATCCAATCCAGCCAGCGCCGCGCCAAGCCTCCGGTAATGGTCCAGCAGCGTGCGGCGGCTGTACACATACAGCGGCGTGCCGAAACGCGCCGCGAGTTCATCCATCGCCGTCTCTTCGCAGAAAAGGCGTCCGTCTTGATAATGAAAGGAATGCATGGTTGATTGCGAATGGGCCGCCGCTGATACGCCCCCGGGCGCGTCCGGCGGTCACAAAGATGGCCTCTTTCCCGTAAATTGCAGGAGAAAAAACGTCCGCCCCGCCTCATTTCCCGTGAACCGCTCCAGCGGCGTGAAAAACTCCGTGTCGTCAATCCAGCGGTAGCCACCCGGAACCGCCGCCCGGTTGAAGGCCTGCGAACCGTGCAGCAGCAGCAACGGACGCCCCTCCCCCAAAGACCGCTCCATCTTGCCCACCAGCTCCTCCGCGCTGCGGATGAACTCCGCCCGCGGCTCATACAACTCTTGAAACACATCGGAGGTCAGCCCATACCCCGCCACCAACACATCCCCGCCCAGGCGCTCCCTGTGCTCCGCCACCGCCCGCTCCATACCGCGAAAATCGATGTGCGGCTCCCGCATCAAATTAGCCAGCTGCGGCCCCGCCGAGGCGTGAAACATCGCCAGCCCGAGCACGCCGAATGCCAGCGCCGCAGCCGGCCCGGCACGCCCCCGCGCCACAAGGGCCACCCCCAGCCAGCCGGCGGCCATCGCCAGCGAGAGCAGCGGCAGCACGAAAATCGCAAACCGGGGATAGTAGAAATAGTCGCCAGCCAAAGTAGCCATCACCTGCACCCCCAAGGCCATCCCGCCCGCCAGCAAAATCACCGCGCCCAGCCGACTCCTGCGCCACCACACCGCCATGCCAACCGCCGCCATCACCGCGTGCGCCCCGGCCAGCCACCATCCGGCCCGGCCCTTGCTCCCGAACAGCTCCTCAAAAGTAGGGCTCAAGCGGTCGCCCGGCCGCGAGGGAATCGCATAAGGTCGCCCGATCAAGGCCTCGCTCACCGTCATTTTCAGAGTCTCCGCGTCGAGCTTGCGATACGCCCGCTCCGACATCGGCGACAACTCGTTGGCCCGCTGCAATTGGCTGAGGTTCGGCCCCATCACCTGCGCGAAGCACATCACAGCAAACAAGCCAGCCAAACCAAGACGAGACACCTGCGGCCACACCGGCCGCTCGCGCCGCCACAGCCAGATGCCACCCAGAGCCAGCAGCCCCGCCAGCACCACATACCACACCTGCATCACCGACGACCAAAGCACCAGCATCTGTGCCAAGCCAAACACCACCCACCATCGCCAGCGCCCGCCCTGAAGCGCCCGGATCAGCGCATACACACCCAGCATCACCGCAAACATCGCAATGGCATAAGCCCTCGCGTCCACCCCCCAACGAATCTGCCATGGATGCAACGTCAACCACAGCGCGGCCAGCAACCCCGCTGCCGGCCAACCCAAGCGCCATCCCGCCAAACCCACCAGCAAAACCGCGCCCAAAGACGCCAGCAGAGAGGGCATGCGGATCGCCAGCTCGGAAAATTCCTCACGCTCACGCCCGCCCGCCTTCCGCCAAACCTCCAGACTCACCCGCGACGGCACCGCAAAAACCGTGTGGTTGGTGGGACTCCGGTAGTGAAACCACGTGTCCGTCCACGATGCTTCGCGAAACACCGGCAGCCCCTCCTCATTCCGTTCGTTGGTATTGTAAAACCCGTGAATCCGCTTGGCCTGCAGGGCCTCGTCGTGCCAAAACCCCCCACCCGCCAAAGGCAGGCGCACCACCGCCGCCAGAATCACCACCAGGAAAAGGCACCAGCGGAAAGCCAGCGGCGCGCCACGCAGCCCGGTGCCGCCACCTCCGGCATCCTTTCCTTCCCCCGCCGCCTGCCACGGGTGGTGCCAAAGCCGTACCGTGGCCGCAGCCACCAGACAGACCCAGAAATTCACTCGCGCAATCCAGTGCGTCCACACCGCCGTGTAGTCATTCACCGAAGGCCACTCGCCGGCATCCAGCCTCGTCTCGTAACGCTCCGCCACCCTCGCCGCCTCATCGGCAAACACCCCGCCTAGCCAGTGGAAAAAAAGCGCCGCTCCCAGCAAAACCAAAACCACGCGCCCACGCTCCGTGCACAAAAATGACCACAGGGCCGCCACCCACCGCGCAATTTTTTCCTTCATCGCCCTACTGTGCTTTTCCTCTCGCCACATCGCAAGGAACGATTGCCCGAGGCCACAACAAGGTTACGTTTTCCCCGCGCCATGCCACAAGCACAGCAAACCACCACCCGCCCCGGAAACACACCCGGGAAATCACCCGCCCGGGGAACCACCCGCCCCGGCGTGGCGCTCGCGGCCTGCTTTGCGGCGCTCCTCTGGCTCACCGCCTGCGGAGCCGACTCCGGCGAACGCGCCATCGCCCAGCTCGCCGGGCGGGACTACTCGTTCGCCCCAGTCGAATTCCACCGCGCCGCCCGCGAGGGCGACGCCTGGGCTGTCTCCCGCTTCCTCGATGCCGGCATGGCCCCCGATGTCACGTGCCCGGAAGGACTCACCACCCTGAGTGCCGCCGCCCTCGCCGCGCGCCCCGACATCATCGACACCCTGATCGCCGCCGGGGCCGACATCGACGCCCACCAGCCCGGCGGCCGAACGCCCCTCCTCCTCGCCGCCGAAACCGGCCACTCCACCACCATCCAAACCCTCCTCGCCGCCGGAGCCAACCCCGATTTCCGCGACCCCGAGGGCTGGACGGCCCTCGCCATCGCCACCTGGCACGGACACCTCGCGGCCATCGAATTACTCGCCCCCGAAGCCCCCGCCTCCGAACTCGATTCCGCCCTGCTGCTCGCCTCCCTCGCCGGCAATGTCGCCTCCACCGAATTGCTTCTTCGCGCCGGGGCCTCGGTCGAAGCAGTCGACGCCGAAGGCCGCACACCACTGATGCTCGCCGCGCGCCACGCCCACGCCGAAACCTGCCGCATCCTGCTCGAAAACGGAGCCAACCGCTTCAGCGTGCTCGGCGACAACGGCCCCACCCCCGCCCAGATCGCCGAATCCACCATGCGCGAGGCCATCCGCGAACACGACTCCGAAATCGCCGAAAAAGCACGCGCCACCGCCGACCTCCTGCGCCGCCCCCCACCCGCCGCCGGCCCCTCCACCGTCGGCCTGTTCCAAGATCCCCGGGACGTGATCGCCGGCGAGGAAGCCAGCGACCCTCTTGCCATCGACGCCGCCACCGAAGGCCGCCTGCGCGTCGTCGAATCGCTCGACAATGCTGCGTTTACCCTCCCGGCCGACCGCGAACCCGAGCCCGTCGATCTTTTCGTCCTCGTCGAATACCGCAAACGCCCGCTCCCCTTCCTCCTGCTCTCCGTCCACCCCGAAACCTCCGCCGCCACCTTCCGCCAGCTCCACGGACAACACCACGAAATCACCGTATCCCCCGGGGAAAATATCGACGACACCCCGTGGACGCTCGTCCAATCCAACCACTCCACCACCCCGGCCAAAGACGACGGCACCCACATCGAAACCTCCACCGCCCTCATCCGGCACGGCATGAGCTTCGCCACCGTCACCCTCCCCGTCGGCCGACCCGTGCCCGCCGAAGAACCCGTCGCCCTCATCCGCTACCTCCCCGACGACCGCCTCCTCCTCGCCCGCCCCAACCACCAATTCCGCCTCTCAAACGATTCCCCCACACTCACCGTCGAATCCATCACCGCCGACGCCGTCGTCCTCGTCTCCCAGGACGGCGTCATCTCTCATGTGATCTCACGGGATTGAGGAGAATTCTAATTTGATTCACCCTATGGACAAACAATGGTCACCGGCAGAAAAAATCGCAGCTCGCAGAATATTTGACCTCGCCGTCGCCAACGCTCAGAAAGATATTCTGAAACGTCACTCCGAGAAGCAGATTTTCACTGCAGACGACCTCTGGAAGTATGAGTTGGAGATCAGGGAGTGGCGTAGGGAGTTTCAGACAACTCTCCAGTTCACTTACTCAACACTGTCTACATGCTTCGGCCTCTGCCTGCGCAAAGGATGGCTAGCCGAATCCAACCTGTCAGGACTATGCGAAGAGCGAATTGAGTTCATCACAAAGGTGTGCGCACTCAAGCAAAACAAATCAAAACAAGACTCACCACCCCAGCCTCCATCCCGCCGGGATGGCGGACCGTAGCAGAGCCGGACCGTAGCAGAGCCGGGCCAACGAATCCCGAAGAGATGCATGCGGGCCGCATTCCCGCCATCCCGAAGGGATGCCAGAACGTAGCCGGGGGTTGAGCGCAGCGACACGCCCGGTTCCCCACGACCGCCAA
>SLCJ01000317.1 GCA_007125835.1 Verrucomicrobiales bacterium
CAGTTCCGCGGGCACCGCGCCCGTGAGCGTTTCCTCAACGAGGTAAAAGTCCTCCAGGTACTCGAGGAGCGCGGCTGCCCGAACGTGCCGCGCCTGCTGGAGCACGACGAAGAGACACTGCGGATCGTCACCACCAATTGCGGCCAGCGCGTCGAACACCTCTCGAACCAAAAAATCGACGAGCTGTTCGGCACGCTGGAGCGTGAATACAAGGTCCGCCACGACGATGTCGCCATGCGCAACGTGACCTACCGCAAAGAAGACGGTCGCTTCTGCCTCATCGATTTCGAATTCGCCACCATCACCGACGACCCAAACCACCGGCCGCCACCGGTGATGGAGCTCTGATATTATTCCCCAAGCCATGCCGCACGACGAGCCCTCGCAACGCCCGCCCGCCGCCAAAGCCCCCGTGATCCGCTGGGCCGGCACCACCAACACGGGACGCTTCCGCAAAAACAACGAGGACGCCTTCCTCGCGCTCGCCTTCGACGCGCGCGAAGTGCGATACCTCGGCAAAACAGGCACCATCTCCCTCGATGGCAACGACACGGTTTTCGCCGTCAGCGACGGCATGGGCGGAGCCAAGGCCGGCGAATTTGCCAGCCGCATCGCGGTGGACCAGATCACGCGTCTGCTGCCGCGGGGATTCCGGCTCGGGGCCATGGGCGTCGAAAGCGATCGCGCCGAGTTGCTCGCCGACCTTTTTCATAACATCCACGCCGCAGTTCAGGAATACGGGCGCTGCTACGAAGAATGCGAGGGTATGGGAGCCACCCTCACGCTCTGCTGGTTCTCTCCCGGATGGCTCGCCTTCAGCCACCTCGGCGACAGCCGCCTCTACTTCCTGCCGCGCGATGGCGATCTGCGCCAGCTCAGCCACGACCACACCCACGTCGGCTGGCTGCGCCGCAGCGGACGCATCAACGAACGCGAGGAACGCACCCACCCGGCCCGCAACAGCCTGCAAATGGCACTCGGTGCCGGCCATCAAATCATCGATCCCCAGGTCGGCACCGTAGGACTCGAACCCGGCGACCGCTTTCTGCTCTGCAGCGACGGACTGAACGACGGAATGTGGGACCGCCGAATCGGCGAAATGCTGCGAGAAGGGGAAATCGAAGACGGTACGCCGGGGGGGCTCGCCGCCGCCATGGTCAAGGAGTCGGTCGCCGAGTCCGGACGCGACAACACCACCGCCCTGGTGATCGAAGCCGGCGAGAGCTGATGTCGACGGGCCAAAACGCGTTGGACCCGCTGCCGGTCAAAGCCGCAGCAACGACAATTCCACGACAATGATGTCGCCCGCCTTCAGCTCAAAGGATTCCGCCACTCCCTCCTCGCGGATATCCACCCTGGTATGGCGGCCGTCGCGGAAGACATTGATTCGCCGCCGGTCCGATCCCGGGCCCAATCCTCCCGCTTTCTCAAATAGATCAGCAAGCGTCATCCCGGATTCCCAGATCGTGTGGCCGGGCGTTCCGACTTCGCCGAAAAGGCAGACAATAGGCCTGCCGTTGATCCTCACCACATGCGCCCGCACATTCAATCCAGAAAGATCCGAGCGGTCGCGAAAGCCCTCCTCTATATGGGCGTTGACCGAGCGCATCGATGTGCCAGACACCTTCACCCGGCTGCCATTGGGCAGCTCGACATGCCCGGTGCCACTGAGCCGCAGCGTGGCGTCCAGAAGCTGCTCCGTTTCGGCAAGAACCCGGAAAACCGATACGTCAATGCTGTCGCCCGGATTGAGGCGAAACGTGCGTTCGGGCATCCACTGAGCCTGCACGGAGAACCCGCAAAACACCAAAAAGAAAAAGAGGGCGAAAAACTGTCGGCTTGCCATGGAAAAAGGGGGGAAACGGGGTTGCGGTGGTTTGAACAAACGACAACCCTACAAGCTACCCCGGATCACCAACCCGGGCAAGTGCCGGGTTGGCCCATGCGAACGAATTTCACCGCACGGTCAAATCGCCGCCGGGTGACCATCGCTTTCCGGACGCGGGCGTCGCGCCAGAAGATCGCGCAGCGCCTCGCCGGGGTCCTTGCCTTTGTGGATCACCGCATGGATCTCGTCAATCAACGGCGTCGATACACCAGAGCGGTGCGCCACATCAAAAATCGACTCCGAATTGGGTATGCCTTCTGCCACCATAGGCGCCATTTTCCGCATCACCTCGTCCAACGACACCCCCTGCCCCAGCATCCGGCCGGCACGGTGGTTGCGGGAATGCTCCGAATAGCAGGTAACCACCAAATCCCCCACCCCGGACAAGCCGAAAAATGTCTCGGAGCGCCCACCCAAGGCCACACCCAGACGCACCATTTCCGCCAGGCCGCGCGTGACCAGCGCCGCCTTCGCGTTGTCGCCCAACCCGAGACCGTCGGCAATTCCACCCGCCAGCGCGAACACATTCTTGATCGCCCCTCCCAACTCGATCCCCGCCACATCCGTCGAAGTATACAGCCGGAACCATGGCACCCGCAGCGTGCGCTGAAGCGCCAGCGCATGATCGTGGTGCTCGGCCCCGACCACCGCCGCCGTGGCCAGTCCCTTGGCCACTTCCTCGGCGTGGTTCGGCCCGGAGAGCGCCGCCACCGGGTTCTCCGGACACTCGTCCTTCAGAATCGCCGACATCCGCAAACCGGTGCCCGACTCTATTCCCTTGCTGCACGACAATAACAATTTTTCCCTCCCCAAGCCCGTGGCAGCCAACTGCTTCGCCACACTGCGCACATAGCGCGAAGGCACCACCACCACCACCAGCGGATGCTCCGCCACATCCTCCATCCGGGCCGTCGCGCGCACGGTGTCCGCGATGCGGATCCCCGGCAGGAAACCCGCGTTGGTGCGCTTGCGGTTGATCTCATCAACCTGGGCCTGCTCCTTGGTCCACAGCGTGACCGGCACCCCGGCCCGGGAAAGCAGGCACGTCAGGGCCGTGCCCCAGGAACCGGCGCCCACGACGGCGGCGGAGGAAAACGGATCGGTGGATTTTCGTGTCGGGGAATTCATAGGCGGGGTTCGGGTGCGTCGCGCCCGATGCGGTGCTCCCGACCGGCGCGCAGGTTTCGAATATTGGAACGATGC
>SLCJ01000165.1 GCA_007125835.1 Verrucomicrobiales bacterium
GTCAGGTGGTAGGTTCCGTCGCCGCCGATGCGGTGACCGATGTTCACACCCGCTCCCCAACCGGCGTCTGGTGTGGTGAGTGTAACGGTTCCGGCGCTCTGTTCGATGGTGCCTGCCACGCCGTCGCCGACAATCACGTGGCCGGAAAACGTCATATCACCGGTGATGGCAAGGGTCCCGCCGGTGATGCCGATGCGTGAAAATGTCTGTGGGATCTCGCTTCCATCCAAGGCCAGGACGCCAGCCCCCGCCTTGACGAAGCGGCCGCTGCCGCTGAGTGGGTTTGGGAGTGTCAGGTTGTCGGCCCGGTTAAGGGTGAGGGTACCCTCGACCTCGATTGGTCCAACGACACTGCCGCCCGAACCACCATTGCCGAGATGGAGTGCGCTGCCCGTGCCCACGGTAGTGCCGCCGACAAAGCTGTTGGCTCCGGTGAGAATGGTCGTGCCGGCGGTGGTTTCCACCCGACCATTGCCGAGAATCACATTTCCGTATATGTGGGTGCCGCTGCGGGCGAAGCGGAGGATGCCATTATTTAGAACCGAGCCGCTGCCGAGGTGAACGGCACCGGTGCCGAGCGCGCCGCCGCCGTTGTTGGTGTCGTTGAGTTCGATCACTGGAACCCGTGCCGCCAACTCATCGATCCGTCGGTTGATGGAAAGCGCGTGATCGTAGTCGGTGTCCTGGGTCAGTTCCCAGGTGAAAACGCCGGCAAAGCCGTTGGCCATCGCGTAATCGATCTTTGCTTGGATCAGATTGAGGCCGCTGAAGTAGTACGTTTGTGAATTGGATGGATCGGTCCATTGGTTCGCATTGACCAGGTCCACTCCCGCATTGCGCATGTGGTTCCAGCTCCGCCAGCGGTCGTTGTTCGGCGGGTTGACGGTTTGGTGGGTCATTCCGTATGAGGGCAGCCCGACACGAATCTGCGAGGCGCGAAGGCCCCGGTTCACGTAAGCGGCCAGGCGGCTGCGAAAGGTGGGCATATCCATCGCGTTGTGCTGCGCGAAGTAGAACTGCAAGTTGAGAAAATCGATGACATCCCTGACTGCTTCCGCATAGGGTTCATAATGACCTCCCTGGGCGTGGGAGGTGGAAATGATGATACCTTGCGGCCGCAGCGCGTCGGACACCGCCTTGACCGTGGCTCCGTAGTCGGCGGGAGTGACGAATGTGGCGGTGTTCGGCATGTCCTCCCAGTCGATATCGACACCGCTGAAATCATAGGTCTCGATCAAATCCTCCAGCTGGGCGATGAAATTCGAAATCGCAACGGGCTTGCCGACAATGTGATAGAGAGAAAACAACCCGAGTGTGAGCTTTGCGTCCGGCGAGGCGGCGCGGGTGAATGCGACCCGGTCACCGAAATCCGCTGGCAGGTCGAGGTAGCCGTTGGAGTCAGGTTCGAGAAACGTCCCCTGGTTGAAGAAAATTGCGGTTTCCAGGTCCCTGGCGGAGCGGGTCGGTGTGTGCGGGCCGTAGCGGTTGTAGACGAAGTAGTCCGCCCGGTCGAAGTGAACCACCGCACTGTGGGCGGTGGAGGCGTTTGCATCGAGCGACTCCCCCAAGGCGGGCAGACAGTTTGCAATGACCAGGAGAAAACCTCTACTGAGCTGCCTTGCCAAACCATTTGGCGGGTTTCGTTTCAGCATAGCTGGCTTTTGATTTTGTGATGTCGCCTACGTTGTTATAAACGGCGGCGGCGCAGCAGAGCAAGCAGGCCGAGACCGGCGAACAGGGCGGCGGAAGGTTCCGGGATCGCGGTGAAGATGGCATCGAGTTCGGCCTTGGTCAGTGCGGTATCGTAGATGCGCACGCGAGCGCAAGGGAAAGCAGTGATTTTCTCAGGGGGGATCCGGAGGTGGCTTGATTTTGTGTTTTCATGAGTTGAATGGCTGGAGCTTGGTGTCGCTTGCGGGTTAGGGAGGATGGGGATGGGCCGGTCTTTGATTTCCGGCGAAAGGGCGGGGCCGCCCCGGCTCAGCGGCGGCGGCGAAGCAGGGCGAGGGCTCCAAGGAGGGCCAGCCCGGCCACGCCGGGCTCGGGGATTGCCTCAATCACAATGGCATTGACGTTCCATGATCCGGTGAGTGCGATGAAAGCATCCTCGGGTGTTTCGCCGGTGGTGAACGACCAGGAGATTTCGCGTGCGTTGAGTCCCTCGCTGTTTCCGGTCATCACCCCGGAAACCACCTTGGTGTCCGAATCGAGCGTCCCGGCCCCGGACAAGGTGGCGGATATGCCCGACGTGCCGCCACCATAAGTCATCCCGAATGTACCGGGATGCGAATCGTTGAGGAAATTGTTCGCCCGCACCGAGAGCAGGGTGAATGTATACTCGTAATTGGGCAGAAGTCCCGAAAACACCATGGTGCCGGTGACCACTGAGTCATCGCCATTCTGGGAGCTGTTGGCTCCGCGTTGCCAAATATTCCCGAAGTCGGTGGCGTATCCACTTTGCCAGTCTCCGATAATGGCGCTGGTGCCGTTGTAGGAAACACCACCCACCGGGGCGAACGATCCCGGCCCTCCCATCGAAAACCACTGCCCGCCGGTGGCCTGCACCGACATGCCGCTCGCAGTGCCGGCCGTGGTGAGCAGGTCGGATCGGGAGACATTCGCGTTGTTGCCATTGGCGGTTGTCGTGGCCACGGCATTGAGGGTGATGCCGGTCGGCGAATCAATGTTGTTCGCTTCGCCGAAATTCATCACGATCAGGCTTGCGCCCTGCGTGGAGAGTGACGTCAGAACGAGGGTGGATAGAATGGACGGGATCAGTTTATTTGCAATTTTCATAGGTTGTATGAGGCGTGTGAGTAGGAGACTGCGGTGCAGGCGGGCGTAAGGTAAAGTAGTGAGTTTCTCAGGGGGTTCCTGGAGTGGTGCGATTTCGTGCTGCTTCCGTGAGTTGAATGATTGGAGTCTGATGCTGCTTGCGGTTTCGGGAGGATGGAGATGGGCGGCCTTTAATTTCCGGCGAAGGGGCGCGGGGCCGCCAGCTCAGCGGCGGCGGCGGAGCAAGGCGAGGGCTCCGAGGAGGAATAGCGCGGCCACGCCGGGCTCGGGGATGACGGTGAGCGTCAC
>SLCJ01000087.1 GCA_007125835.1 Verrucomicrobiales bacterium
ACGGAGCACTGCCCGGCCCGTCCAGCGCACTGTTTGACGATGTGGCGGCCCTGGCCGCAGATGGGGATGTGCAATACGCACTGCTCTCCTCTGGTTCGCTCTGGCTGCGCCAGCCCGACGGTTCCTGGTGGGGCGGACTCACAAGGGATTCAGTATCGCCGAACGAAAAGCTCGGCGGCCTTGCCATCAACAGCCGCGGCGAAATCCTGCGCAACCACAGCACCCTGTGGCGCAATGGAATCGATCACGAAATTGAAAACCTGGTCAACACCCCCGGCTGGAGCGACTTCCACATCACCCAACTCAATGACAGCGGCACGATGGCGGGCTTTGCCACCAAGGCCCCGGAAGAGGGCGAAGGCCCTGGAGAATTGGAGGTGGTGCTGCTGGTGCCGCTTTCGGTGAGGCTGGTGGAAATTGACAGTGAGGGGCAGCTTGTGCGGCAGGCCAGCCCCTTTCCAGAGCCGAATTTGTCCGCTCCGGTTTTTGAGATCACCACCCCCCAGCTTGGAAATGTCAGCTACGACGACGGGAAAATACAAACCACCTTGGCCCTTGGCGGTCAGGTGCGTTCGCAGGGATGTGATGCGGTGCGGGGCGAGCAGGGCACCATTGCACAAGTGAGTGTTTCGGCGGCCGGTCTCGGCGGATATGCGAGCGACGAGATTGTCCTGCCCACGGTCGTGCACAAAGCGGCGACACGGCAGGGAGACGGGCCCTTTGCCTTTCCATTTCATGGCGATTTCACACTTGCCCCGGCAGCCATCGATCTTCACGAAGGCCTGAACCTGATCGAAGTCCACGCCACCGACCCCGTTTCCGGTCAGACCGGGCGCGTAGCTTACGCGTTCAATGCCTTGGCCCTGGATGGCGACCACCATCTGCCCTTGCTCGGTTCCTCTGGAATTTCACTTTCCATCCAGAGCGCTGCCGATTCCCAATCCCCCGCCACCGCCACGCTGGCCATCCAGCTTCTGGACGGAACCCCGCTCAACTGGGAACTGACCGAAGCGACTCCGGGCGGTGGCCTGTTCGAGAATTCCACGCAGACCGTATCCATCGCCTTGGAGCACGAGCCGGGCAGTGGAGCTGTCGCCTATTTTTCCCATGCCGACTGGGAGCTTGAGGAATTCCCGATTCCTCTCAGCGTGGTCGCCGGTGGTTACAGCGGCGGCTACTCAGCCCGTGGCGTTGAGGTAGCTCCCGGGTCTGACGACCCCGGCATTGCCCAGTTTTTACTGGGGGAACCGCAGCAGGTGGCGGAATCCGGGCCCGGAGAGGCACGAGCCTACGGCATCCGGTTCCACGGGCTCGAGCACCTCGATGATGAGGCGCTTGCCGCACTCAGTGCCACCTGGGAGCCGGAGGACACCATCGAGCTGAAATTTGTCCGCGACCTGGAAACCGGAGCGGTGCTCTTTGCGGATCCCGAAGACGGGGACCACATCCTCCATGTGCTGCCTCGCCTCGCCGAGGAGGAACTCGATCCCGATGTCGATGCCAGCGCTCACAGCGAACGCCTCGCTCGAATGGTCGGCGGCTTGCCGGAGGTGGCTCAGTTCAGCAGTGGCGTGATCTATGGATTTGGGCAGGGCGGGTATGACCTTGTGACCGGCTTGGGTGTGATCTGGTATGGCGCTGTCAGCTACGCCGGAGAAGAACTCGCTCTGGGAGTAACCAAAATCCAGTTTGCTATCGCAGGCCTGTTTGGCAACGACGATCTCATCCTCCGCACCGGCCTCCAAGCCGAACTCCTCCAGCAAGACCTCAAGGCACGCCGCGAAACAATCGCGGCGGTGGCTACAGCCTGTTATGAAATCCACCAATGGATTCAGGAAGCCCGGTTCGACATGCTCGCCGCCATCGCTCTGCGCCCGGCCAATGCGGAACTCGCCGACATCCACAGCCAGCGCCTCGGCGAAAAAGCCCAAATCGTCCTCGACCTCACCGCCACACTCGCCGAAGCCGCCTTCGACGCCTGGGAAAGCGCATCGCCCGCCGACAAAGGCCGCTACACCGGCCTGCTGCTCTTCGAGGTCGCCACATCCTTCATCGCCGTCGGCAAAGCCGGCAAGCTCTCCAAAGCCGACGTCCTCGCCGAAGTCGCCAAACGCGACCTCCCCTTCCCCGGCGGCCCATCCATTAAGACACGTGCGGCCAGCGCAGCCGATGATCTTCTGGTGCCGGGAGTGTGCTTTGCCGCCGGCACACGAATCCTGACGAAATGCAATGGAGTTGAGTCCCGTCTGCCCATAGATGAACTAGAAACGCTTGCGGATTCTGGCAACCAGCTTCTAGTCTGGTCCAGATGCGAGCACACAGGCCGCGAAGGCTGGCGGCCTATCATCGGATTCTTCACTACCCAATCCGGTGCAATCCACCACATTGGCATCGACACAAGTGGCGACGGTCTCACCGATGAAACCGTAAGCGCTACCGGCGAGCACCCTGTGTGGGTCGAGGACGCTTCCCGTTTTGTGCCGGTGCGCGATCTCGCACCCGCCATGCGCCTGCGCACAGCCGACACCACCACCGCTACGGTCACCGAAAACATCCGCGAACGCGCTCCGCCCGGTGAATTCATTACCACCTACAACCTCGAAGTCGCGGACTTCCACACTTACTTTGCAGGCAACTCCGGCATATGGGTCCACAACACCTGTGCCGCGCGCCAGATGGATCTCTTCGACGGCCTCGGCCGCCACGCCCGCCATCTCGGGGCCGACGGGCACCGCCACCTGGAAGCCAACCGCTTCCAAGCCATGCGCAACATGCGCGACCAGCAATTCCCGCATTCGCAAGTCGCCGGCCGTCATTGCTCCCGTTTCGCGGCGGAAAACGCAAAAATGATGCTCGCCGACTACCGGGCCGGTAGAATCACCCTTGATGACTTCCCGACGGTCAGCCAGTGGAACCAGCAATATTTCAAGAGCAAATCCCCGACCACACGCATCCCGCGCCAGGGCGACGCCAATTTGGACGTGCACCATTCCGTGGAGAGATACATCCAGGAAAAACTCCAGATCCCCACACAGTTCCGTGACCAGTGTCCAGGCATTC
>SLCJ01000337.1 GCA_007125835.1 Verrucomicrobiales bacterium
AGGAGGAAGCGTGAATGGGGTGGCGGTCACCCTCAAAGCGTTGAGGCATCTCGACCAAGGAGGGGCGATCCATCATCGCCCGAGGATGGGGAGGTAAATGGGGTGGAACAAAGTGCTTTTTCATTTTCCCTTTCATCCGCATCGGCGAAGGAGGTTCGCCGCTCCTTGGGGCCGTGAGCATGGGGCGGGGAGCAGTGAGTCGGTGAGTCGGTGAGTCGGTGAGTCGGTTGCGCTTTGCGCTCGGTGTTTGACTTCGTCTATGAGGCATGCGGCTGTACCGGTTAGACAGAGTTCGCTAATGCTCACGACGGCGTTCGGTGGGGCGGTGGGAGTTACAAGTTGCAAGTTGCAAGTGGCATGAGGCATGAGGCATGAGTAACGATTGTAGGATCGCTGGCCCCAGCGGTCGCGCGAATGAGGAAGCGGATGAAGAGAGAGGAATACCGTAGAGATCACATAGAGCACAAAAAGGGAAAAGAATTGGGGCTCACGCGAAGACGCCAAGACGCAAAGGAATAAAGCGAAGGTGCTTTTTGGAGCGCGGATCTTTATTCCGCTTGGGGGATGTGAGATTAGTTTATAGTTTAGAGTTATAAGTTCAGGTGCAAAGGCGAATGGCGGCGGGTTGGGTGGTGGTGCATCGCCCCCTGTCCCCTGAGGCCAGTAGATCTACAGCGGCGGGGTGCAAGGGGTTGATTGGCTATTGATGGCTGTTGATTTTTGATTGTGGATGTGAAGGGGGGCAATTTTGAGCTGTGTTGCACGGTGATGGCACGGTGGCAGGCGTCCTTTCAGGACGCTTTTTCGTAGCTTGGATCATTCCCGGGTTTGGAAAACCCGGGCTTTGTGCTGTGGTCCTTTCAGGACCGGCTGGTGGTGTGATGCCAAAACCCAGGGGTGCGATACATGCCCCGGTGGGAGGCCTGCCTACCGGTTTTATGCGGGCTTTCTGGACTGCTCGGACGTGTCCGGGCTTTCATTTGGCGCGACACGTCGCAGCACTCCATGGCGGTGGTTAGCGTGGGGCGGTAGAAGGTGGGGCAATTGGAACGAACTGTAGGACCGCTGGCCGCAGCGGTCTCGCTTACGAGAAAGTAGATGAAGAGGGGAATTCCGCAGAGATCACAGAGAACGCAAAAAAGGAGGAGAAGAGATCCTCATGCGAAGCCGCCGACACGCGAGCAACGAGGAACCAACAACCAACAACCAGCGGCGAGCGGTTCTTTGTGGGCAATGTCTTCGGGCGGCAGGGCTCAAGTTTGGGGCACCTTATGCGGGAATGCGTCCATCTGCCACCCTTTCAGGGGGTGACATATCTGTAATCGGACAGTTCCCGATGGGTCACACCCGGAACAGCGCGCCGAGTTTTTTGCCGAGCACCATGGAGGCGCCGATGATTGTCACGGCGAGGAATATCATCGACCAGACGCCGAGGGCGGAGGCGAGTAGGTGGCCGTTGCCCAGGGTATTGAAGAGCTGATAGATGGCCTTGGTGATGGGGTAGTGCTCGGCTTGTTGGGCGAGGATGAGCGAGTCGGAGACTTCGAGCATGGCGAAGGAGAAGGCGAGCAGGCCGCCGGCGATGAGGTTGGCGGTGATGAGGGGGAGGGTGATTTTGCGCATGGCGCGAAGTGGCGGGCAGCCGAGGTTGCGAGCCGCTTCTTCGAGTGTTTCGGAGGTTTGTTGGAATCCGGCGGCGGCGGAGCGCACGACGAAGGGCAGGCGGCGCACGGCGTAGGCAATGATGAGGATGAGTGTGGGGTCGTTGTCGAGGCGGAGGAATTCGAAGAATTCGCCTTCGCGGGTCATGGCGAGGTAGCCGAAGGCGAGCACCAGTCCGGGCACCGCCAGGGGGAGCATGGCCATGGCGTCGAGAATCTGGCGGCCGGCGATTTTTGTGCGGACGACGACCCAGGCGATGGCGATGCCGAGCACGATGTCGATGATGGTGGAGAAGGTGGCGTAGAAGAGGGAATTTTGGATCGAGGGGACGACGAGCGGGTCGCCGAGTGCTTCGTGGAAATGTTCGAGTGTGAAGGAGGCGGGCAGCACGGTGCCGTACCAGTCGCCCGAGATTGACATCAGGATGACGCCGAGGTGGGGGAGCACGGCGATGGCGGTGACGGAGGCGAAGAACAAGGTGGCCAGCCAGCCGGCGAAGGGGGACAGGCGGCGTGCTTGGCGGCCCATGGTGGCGCGCGTGTTCATCGAGAAGTTGGAGCGCCCAAGGGTGATTTTGCTGGCGGCGTAGAGCAGGGTGGTGGAAATCAGCAGGACGACGACCAGGGCGTAGGGTATGGGGTTGTCGCTGATGTCTTTGATGCCGTCGAAAATCTGGACCGGGGTGACGCGTGTGTAGTCGAATATCAGCGGCACGCCGAGTTCGGTGAACGACCAGATGAAGACGATGGTGCCGCCTGCGAAGATGCCGGGCATGGTGAGGGGGAGGATGACCCGGCGGAAGCGTCTCCACCACGTGGCCCCGAGATTTTCCGCGGCTTCCTCCATGGCGGGGTCGAGGTTGGCGAGGGCGGCAGTGATGTTGAGGTAGAGAATGGGGTAGAGGTGGAGGGCGTTCATGATGGCGACGCCCCAGAAGCGGTTTTGGCCGAGCCAGTCCATGCGTTCGTCGGCGGCCATCAGGCCGAGATCCACGAGCAGTGCATTGAGGGCGCCATTTACGCCGAGCAGTTGTTTGACGCCGATGGCGCCGACAAAGGGCGGCAGGATCAGCGGGATGAGAATGAGGGAGGACATCGCCCCTTTGAGGGGGAAACTGTAGCGGTCGGCCATGACGGCCAGCGGCAGGGCGATGAGAAAGGCAAGGGCGGTGCTGGCGCAGGCCAGCAGAAAAGCGTTCGTTAGGCCTTCGACATAGATCGGGTTGATCAGCACCTGGTGGAAATAGGCGAGGGTGAATCCGCCCTCCGGGGCCGTGAAGGCCTCTTTCACGGTGTGCACGATCGGGTAGATGAAAAACAGCAGGCAGAACAGCCCGGTGGCGAAAAAGACGGTCAGTGCGAACGAGCGGGACATGGGAGCGGGCCGGGGAAGCGGGGGTGTTCAGAGCCCCTGACGGGCGAGGGTGGCGGCCTGGCGGTAGTTGCGGCGGAATTCGCTGACCAGGCGGCGTTGGAGTTCGGAAGTGGCGATGCGGTCGCGCTGGCGCAGGGTGTCGCGGATCGAGCCCATCGCGTTGTCGTAGCTGACGTTAGCCACATCCTCGAACACGCGGGTGGCCTGCGGCGGGAAATCGGCCTCGATCAGTGCTCGCCAGGCTTCCTTGAGTTCGTCCTGCGAGTCGAGGCACATTGAGCGGATGATCAGTGCGAGGGCTCCGAAGGCGGGGGCGGTGAGTTCGGCACGGTAGGTGAATCCGCCGGCGCGTTCGTAGGGCAGGGCGTCGGGGTCGGAGAACCATTGCAGTTCGTCCGGGGTGTACATGTCGGTGCGCAGGGGCAGGCGGCGCAGGGCGTGGGGTGGTCCGTGGGGGGCGTCGCGGCGGGTGTTCCAGAGGCGCTGGCCGTCGAGCGAAAGGCAGAAGGCGATGAAAGCTTCGGCGAGTTCGTGGTTGGGCGCGCCGCGGAGCAGGGCGATGTTGTCGGTGCTGATGGAGGAGCCGCCCTCGGGGGTGACGTAGAGGAGGCGTGGGGAGCCGTCGGCGTTGCGGTAGAGTTCCTCGTAGGTGCGGCCGTAGAAGTCGATGGCCATGCCGGCGGCGGCATTGCCCTGGGCGACATCGAGGGGGATCTGCACTGAGCTGTCGGTGAAGTAGCGGGCGTTGGCACCGATGCGCTGGATGAGCTGCAGGCCCTGGCGCCAGCCGTCGGACAGCGCCGCCTGGCGTCTTCGTTCGCGGTCTTCGATATCGTCGGGCACGGCGGCCAGCTCGCGCTGCATGATCTCTTGAATGATCATTTCAAAGGCCTTGTTGACTGAGCCGGACTTGGTCGGGTCGGCGAGGGCGATGCGGCCGACGAGTCGCGGGTCGGCGAGATCAACCCAGCGGGAGGGTGGGTTTTCGAGGCCGAGGGCGGCGCATTCGGCAAGGTTGGAGACGATGCCGAAGGACGACAGGCAGACGCCGGTCCACAGGCCTTCGGGATGGTAGTATAGCTCGCCGGTGTGCGAGGCCGGGACGATGCCGGAGGCGAACAGTTCCTGCTGGTCCTGGAAGATGCGGCTGGGCACGAGCTGGCCGCGTCCGGCCTGCTGGTCGAAATCGAAGGAGCCGCCTCCAAAGAAAAGGTCGATGCCCACGCTCTCGCGTCCTCTTTCGTCGGCTGCCGAGAACTCGCTGTTGAGCATGGTGCGTACTTCGGACGTGCCGCCCGGGACCCGCCAGTCGATGTAGATTCGCTGCCCGGTGGTTTCGTAAATGTGGCGGGCGAAGGCCTCGCTGAAAACGCGGCGGATGGTCTGGTTGTGCGGGGTGATGATCACCAGGCGCGCGTCGGCATTTTGCTCGAGCCCCGGCTCGGTTGGGCGGAGGAGGATGGGGGTGGCCAGCACGGCCAGCAGGGCAACGGCGATGATGGCGATTCGGGTGACCATGACGTGGGCGGGATGCTCGTGGGATCATGGCCGTGATCGGTGCGGCTGTCACGGAAAAATTCTGTGGCAGCCGGGTTTTGCGTGTTTGCTGCGAATTCGGGGTTGATTGCGGGCGTTGGGATGTGGAAGTTTGGCGATGGGTCAGGTGGCCAATCTTGCAACGTATCATTTTTTCGACTTTGCCGATTACCGGGAGAGGCGTGAGCCGCTGCGCGCGTTTTGCCAAGCTCGAGGATTGAAGGGGACGATTCTGCTCAGTCCTGAGGGAATCAATCTTTTTGTCGCGGGGCGGGGAGAGGGGATTGATGATTTGGTGCGGGAATTGGAGGCGATTTCCGGGTGCGGGCCCCTGCGGAAGCGGATTTCGCACAGTGAAAAGCAGCCGTTTCGGCGCATGCTGGTGCGTCTGAAACGTGAGATCATTGCCTTTGGCGTGGAGGGGGTGGACCCGGCGGTGCGCCCGGCCCCCCGCATCGAGCCTGCGGAACTCCGCCGCTGGCTGGACGAGGGGCGGGATGTGGTGCTTCTCGACACGCGCAACCGTTACGAAGTGCGGCAGGGAACGTTTCGCCACGCACTCGATCCTGAGATCGACACCTTTCGCGCCTTTCCCGAAGCCGTGGCGTCCCTGCCCGAGGAGATGAAGGAGCGCCCGGTGGTGGTCTTTTGCACCGGCGGCATCCGCTGTGAGAAGGCGGCCCCGTTCATGGTCGCGTCCGGATTTCGCGATGTGCGGCAGCTTGATGGCGGGATCCTGCGCTATTTCGAGGAGTGCGGAGGAGCCCATTTCGAGGGCGAGTGCTTCGTGTTCGACCAGCGCACCGGTGTTGACGCGCGACTGCGCGAGACGGAGTCCGTGGTTTGCCACGCCTGCCGCCAGCCGCTGACCGCCGCCGAAGCGGCCGACGAAAGGTACGTGTCTGGTCGGTCATGCCCGCATTGTTACGACCGGCGGCTGCGCGAGGCGGAGGAGGCAATGCGGAAGCGGCAGCAGGCGCTCGATGCCGTTACCGATCCGCTTCCCGGACTGGAACCCTACGAAAACCGCCGCCCCTTTCACGTGCCCCTGCGCCATGACGGGCTTGCCTTTCGCGACCTGCTCGATGCGCTGTTTCCACATGGCGGTGCCGCGCACTGGCGGGAACTGCTCGAACAAGGGCGCTTTCGCGATGCTGCGGGTCGCGTTGTCGCCGGCGACCACGTGGTCAGGGCTGCGGACACCTACTGGCATGTTACCCCTGGCCTCACCGAGCCGCCGGTGGCGGTTTCGATCCGCTTGCTCTATGAGGATGAGGACATGTTGGTGCTCGACAAGCCCGCACCTTTGCCAATGCATCCCTGCGGACGCTTCAACCGCCACAGCTTGCAGTATTTTTTAAATAAAATTTATGCACCGGAAAAGCCGAAGCCGGCGCACCGGCTGGATGCCAATGTGGCCGGGTTGGTTGTGTTCGGGCGGCGGCGGGCGATGGCGGCGGCGTTGCAGGAGGCATTTAAAAGCCGGGTGATGTGCAAACGCTACACGGCGCTGGTGCGCGGGGTGCCGGAGGAGGAGCAATTCGAATGCGCGCTCCCTGTGTCGCGGGTCCCGGGCCAGGGCGGCGGGCGGAGCGTCGATGAGGAGGGGCGCCAGGCGCTGACCCGCTTTCGCTTGATTTGCACGCTGCCCGATGGCCTCAGCCTGATCGAGGCGGAGCCGGTGACGGGCCGGACCAACCAGATCCGCTTGCACTTGCAGGCCATGGGCCTGCCGATTGTCGGCGACCCACTCTATGGCGGGCAACCCTCTTCCGGCTCGACCGATGCGCCGGCGACCCTGCGGCCGGGGGATCCTCCGGTCTGCCTGCACGCCAGCGGTCTCGAATTCGACCACCCGGCGACCGGCCGCGCGATGAGGTTCGAAAGCAGCCCGCCTTGGATTGAGGAAGATGTCCTTTTGATGCTCGTTGAGGGGCCCTCATCACGAGCGTGCCAAAGTGCGGCTCCGGAGGGTGTGCCGGGCGAACTTTCCACTGACATGGCGCGCAAGTCCGGCCAGGAGTTGCGGATGTAGGACCAGTCCCCGTGGCGCACGAGGCGCTGGTGTGCCAGAAACACATGCCAATTCTGCTCGGCGAAGGCAAAATCGCGTACGACAGCCGGAGGGTTGTCGAGGATTGGGGTGAGACTTATCCGGCTTCACGGAGCCTTTCAGGGAAGAGGGGCTGCCCTTCGGGCAGCTCGGTGTGAAGTTCAGGGGCACCGGTGTTGTGGGGGTATCGGCCGGTGATCAGGCTGCAGCGGCTTGGGCTGCAACTGCTGGCGGTTAGAATAGCGCGTGTGAAAAGGAGTCCCTTCCGCGCCATCTGGTCGAGGTGCGGGGTTTGGATTGCCGGGTGGCCATAACAGCCTGGATCATCTGCGGTAATGTCGTCCGTGATGTAGAGGATGAATTTGGGCCTCTCTGTTTGTGGCGCTGCTGCCGCGTGTGCGATCAGGGATAGGGAGCACAATACGGTGAGGAACAGCAGCAGAACATCTTGTGACGACCGGGTGGGGGAGAGCAGGTCGGTGATCATGCCGACGAGGGTTGCATTGGTCTGTGGCGGCATCAGCACCTATTCGCAGAGGGTTTGAAAAGACGCTGGTTTCGTTTACTTCGGCAGTTCGATTTCCGGGCCGGATGACCAGTCGGTGGAGGTGTCGAGGTTTTTCAATTTCACCCGGAGTTCGAACAGATCGGTGCGGCGGTCGAGGCGTGGGGTGACTGACCCGGCGGCGCGCGAGCGGTAGAGGTCGCCGATGTCGACATCCGTTACCAGCAGAGTTTCGACATTGGAGTCGGCGATGGCCTGGATGCCATCGCGGGCGAACTCGAAATCGGACGGGGTGAACACCGCTGCCTGGCCGTAGTGGATGTCCATGGCGGGCACGCTGGGCAGGTTGCCAATGATGCCGGCCGTGGCCACGTAGATCTGGTTTTCGATGGCGCGCGCCTGCGCGCAGTAGCGCACGCGCAGCTGTGCGTGGCGGTCGTCGGTGCAGTAGGGGACGAACAGGATTTCGACGCCTTGATCGGCGAGGTGGCGCGTGGCTTCCGGGAACTCGACATCATAGCAGATCTGCACTGCGATTTTCGCCTTCGGCGTCGGCAGCACGACCAACTCCGAGCCGCCCGAAATCCCCCAGTAGCGCTGCTCAGAGGGCGTGATGTGCAGCTTGGGCTGCGTCACACAGCGTCCAGACGGATCAAAAACCGGACATTGGTTATACAGCCGTCCATCTTCTTCCATGGGGTGGCTGCCGCCGATGATGTAGAGCCCGTATTTCCGTGCCAGGTGGGAGAGTAATTCGAGAAGCGGTGTGGTGTATTCGGCGGCCAGGCGGCGGATGCCCTCCAGCGGCGAGAGGCGCTCGATCACAGACAAAAGCTGGACCGAGAAAAACTCCGGGAAAAGCACGAAATCGGAGCGGTAGTCGGCGGCGGTCTCGACAAAATATTCCACCTGGTTGGCGAACTCCTCGAAGCTGTGGATACGCCGCGCTTGGTACTGCACACAGGCGATGCGGGCTTTCGACTGGCGTTCGGTGGCGATGTGATCGGGGTTGATCCATTCGATCAGGCTCGCGAGGTTGCGGCTGCGGGGGTCGGTGATGTAGTTGCGCATGATGCCCCGTACCACGAATCCCTCCCGCAGTTGAAAGCTGAGAACCGGGTCGGAAAGCTCGCCCTCCACCACCTTGGCGACATAGTCCTCGGGCGTCATGCGGTCGGCCACTTCCTCGTATCCTGAGAGGCGTCCACCGGCCAGAATCCGACGCAGGTTGAGCGACCGGCAGAGACGGCGGCGCGCCTCGTAGAGCGCTGCTCCCACCCCTGCGCCCCGCGCCTCGGGATCGACATAGACATCGGCCCCATAGAGGGTGTCGCCATCGGGGTCGTGGTTGTGGAAATATCCGCCATCGGTGATTCCCGCGTAGGTGTGCGGGCGGTAGGGGTCGCGTCCGAGCGAGACGATCAATGAGGCCACGGCCCCCACAACGCGTCCGTCGGCCTCGGCGACAATTTGTCCAGCGGGGAACGCGTTCTGATGGGCCAGTAGCTGGCGTTCGCTCCAGACGATGTTTTCCTCGGCCATGAGCGGGAAGGATAACTTGTCGAGTTCGATCAGGCGCGGGATGTCGGCGCGGGTTGCCGGGCGCAGCAGCAGTTCACCTTGGCCGGACTGAAAGGAAGAGGATTCCATTGCGAAATCTTGGGCCGGGCAGGCGGCAGGTCAAGCATCAGATGTCCAGGTCAGGATGTCGGAGGATGATTTGACTGGTTCTTGACCCGGGTCAAGGTGTTGGCCGAGCCATGTAGTAGGATTGGGTAATGGAAGAAGAAGCACATTGGATCGAGTTGGATGTGGGCGGGATGATTTCATCCGGCGTGCAGCCGTTTCCGGTGGTCATGGAAAGGGCCCGTGCGCTCGGGCGGGGCGAGCAGCTTCGCCTGCATGTGCCTTTTGATCCTCTGCCATTGCGATCGGTTTTGCTGTCCGAGGGATTTATTGTGGATGTCCGGGAGCGTGATGGCAGCGCGGTGGTGGTCGAGATCCGCCGGGAGGAGGGTGCACGCGACACGGGCGGGATGAACTTGGATCTGCGGGATGTGGGTGAGGACCAAGCCATGGCGCGGGTTCTTGAAGCGGCTTCTTTACTGGGCCGGGACGAGGAATTGGTGGCGCATCTGAAGTTTTTTCCTGCGGATATGCTCGAAGAGTTGCGGTCGCGTCCCTATGAGGTGGAGTGTGAGGAAGCCGGGCCCGGCTGCCGGGTTGTCAGAATTTGGAGGAGACTTTTCATCATGGGGAAAACCAACCTGTCACCTGGGAACTGATCCCAAGTCACCAAAAAGAAACAAATGCCCGCAAGCTCCACATCCCGCAGCGCAAATGCAATAATCGGAACCTGTCTGCGCCGCAGGCGGTCCTCCACAGGGCAAGATCCCCGCCCGTCGGGGGTGTCCTATTGGAAGCTTGTCGGCATGGGCGAGCCCTTCCGCCTGTTGTTTCCGCTTGGCACCGCGATCGGCATCTTCGGGGTGGCCTTGTGGCCGTGGCACATCTGGGGCAATTGGACGATTTGGCCCGCCGTGCCGCACGCCCGGATCATGATGGAGGGGTTTGTGGGGGCGTTTGTGGCGGGGTTTCTGGGCACTGCCCTGCCGCGTTTGCTTGGAGTGGGTCGATTCGGCCTCGGCACGACCTTGATTCTTGCTGCCGGGTTCGTGAGCTTGACCGTGGCGCATGCCATGGGGCTCTATCTGGCGGGGGACATTTTGTTTTTGGTGACGATGGGAGGGCTGGTGGGAACGCTGGCCTGGCGGGCCCGCAAACGCGAGGATGTGCCGCCGCCGGGTTTTGTGTTGGTGCTGATGGGTTTGCTGTCGGCCCTGTATGCCGCCGGGGTGTGGGTTTGGTTTTGGGTCGCGCCGGCTGCGGTGAATGAGTTCCAGCTCGCGCTGGCTCGTTTGCTGCTCTACCAAGGGTATATTCTGCTGCCGATCATGGGGGTGGGGGCGTTCCTGCTGCCGCGTTTTTTTGGCCTGCCGAACCGGCAGGTTTTTCCCGAGTCGCGCTCATTGCCGCCTGGCTGGACGGGACGTGCCGTCTTTGCGCTGGCTTGTGGTGTGGTGGTTCTCGGAGGATTTTTTGTCGAAGCTGAGGGGCGGCCGGGACTCGGGGCCGGGTTGCGGGCGGCGGGGATGCTGGTTTATTTTTTCCGCGAGGTGCCGTTGCACAAGGCGGGGTGGGGTGGAGGGTCGCTGGTTTTCGGGCTTAGGGTAGCCCTACTTTCCTTTCCTGTGGGTTACGCGTTGATGGCTGGCTGGCCACAGCATTCCATGAGCTTTCTCCATGTCGTGGCGATCACAGGCATCAGCCTCGTGACTTTTGTGGTGGCGAGCCGCGTGGTTCTCGGGCACAGCGGTCAGGCGCATCGGTTCCGCCTGCCGGTCCGCAGTGTCCAGGTTTTGGTCTGGCTGCTGGTGTTGGCCATGATCACACGGGTGAGTGCCGATTGGATGCCGACGATCCGGCTCAGTCATTATGGCTATGCTGCCGGCAGTTGGATCGTCGGCGTGCTGATTTGGGCCCTGGCCATCTTTCCCTCGGTGCGCAGGCCGGATGAGGAGGAATAGGTGGTGCGGCATCCGTCGAACTTCCCGCCCACGCAGCGATCCGGGTGGTCCCACGCACAATGCCATGTCTGCGGTGCCTGCAGAGGTCCCCCCGCCGGCTGAATCGAAACTTTGGTCTTGCCCTTGCCGCTTGTTTGGCGGTAAATGCACACCGTAGCCCTTGGAAAGCCGGTCGATTCCCCCGCAAGCCCGGAACAGCCAGGAATCCGCGAGCCCCTTGAGGCAGTGACCCGGCTCGTGATGAATGGGGTTGTGGAACCCGATCCGTGGTTTTGCGGCCGGGTGGTTTGCGGGCGAAATTCCCATATCCAAATGAACATTGACCGACTCTTCATCGCAGGGTTTCAGAAATCTGGCACCACCAGTTTGCACGAGGTGCTGGTGTGCCATCCAGGCGTACGGGCGGGCGATCCCGCGAAATGGCCGGACTCCCCCTGGCGCTCGAAAGAGCCGCACTTTTTCAATGTCGAGTGGGAGCGCGGGCTGGATTGGTATGAATCGTTGTTTTTGCCGGGTGGGTGCGTCCGTCTGGATTCCACTCCCAATCTTCTCTCTTTCGAGGGGGGTGTGGCCGTGCGTAGAATTCGCAAACATTTTCCCGATGCTAGGTTCATCGCCCTGATGCGGGATCCGGTCGAGCGGGCGTTCAGCGCGTGGAATCATTGGCGATCCCTGCCGCCGGAGCGGCGCTGGAGCGTCGCCGCCGACGCCCGGAGTTTCGAACGCACCATGCGCCTGCAGATTGAGTGCGAGGAATCGGAAAGGAGATTCCTTCTTGAGGACGGTTTCTAT
>SLCJ01000017.1 GCA_007125835.1 Verrucomicrobiales bacterium
CCATCTTCCGACAGGGTTCGCTCGATCACCCTCCTCATAGATGGCTCCTCATTCTTGATCGGGGCGATTTCCATGGCTGTCCAGGCGGCGTAGTCTTTGCAAAACATAGTTGATAATTTTGGAATAATTTTCTGTCAGCAAAGCCCTCTGCCTTTAGAATGCATGTTTATGCCATAACCATGCCATTGCTAACGGGTTACAATAATTTGGCAAATCTTCGTACTATGAGAAAGACAACCGCAAAAACAAACACTAGCAGAAGCGGGCTATTCAATACGTTTTTATTCTCATCCTTTACTTCTCCCTCACTCGCAATCCCACTGTCTGCCAACTTGAGTCCCACATGTTGTTGTTGTTCGTCTTTATTCGGCGGAGCGTCCTGTTTCGCCAGTTCCCTGGCCACGCGCGCACTACTGCCAAACCCCATGCGTTTTGCCCACTTGTCCGGGTCCGTTTCATCACTGGCTTGACGGCGATTGGGGACATTGCTCTCAAAAATAAAATCCGGTTCGGTTGAGGCGGGAAATTTGATTACGACAATCCGTTGAATCCATGGTTCTGTAGCACCCGGATTAAATCTTTCTTCCGATTTTTCCCAAATTTCATAATCCAGTCCAGTGGGCACACGGCACATACGATAACTCATTAAAAATAAGAACACCTCATCATCTAATGTGACTTCGTAGTATGGAAATAACGATGGACCGGAATGTGGTTCAATCATTGGAAAATCATTTGTCTTTCTGGGATCTACTCGGATTGGAATAGGATCCTGTGTCAGAAGTTTTCCCGGAACTACAAAATAGGGACGAATTGCATCTGGAAAGACTCGTAAAGGCATGTTTGAAGTCGCAATTATTCTAATACTGTCTCCGGTTAGCAATGTTTCGGCTGACTGGACTCCAGAAGAGTGCCACCAAAACTCGTCATGTGGCATTATACGCTCAAGCGGGGATTTTCTGAACTTCCCATCATCGTGAAATAAGAGCGTGCCTTCAAATGCGATTGGCAATCCGTTTTTGTATGGAACCCAAATTAACTGCGTCCCATCTATCCTTCTCGAAGTATTCACTTCAAAAGGCTCACTTGTGGTATTCGTAACCCGCAACGAATATCGAATGGTCTCATCACTGAGGTATACCGGTAAAGGAAAAGAAACATCGAGTCCGTCCCATTCCTCGACAAGCATCTGCGCGTGAGGATGTTCCTGCGTTTCCGTCGATGCCAGATTCCAGTCCAATGGCATTACAGCAAAAAAACAGGATAATATTAGCGTAACGAGTGGCGCTTTTGCAGTCATTATTGCTGTTAGGTGGGGATAGTCAGGGGAGAATCGAAATTCTGCCATGAAGGTTAAATCGACGAATTTCGTCATCTGGTCCATGATTGAAGCGCAGGACATTCAAATCTTTCGCGGTTGGCTCGTCAGACATGATGCCATTGCCAGGCGGGCTGTGTTCGTTTCCAGTCAGTGGTTCGGTAATCAACAGGTGTCCGATTTCATGAGCAGCAGCGTAAGCCAAAAGTTTCACGAATGTGTCGGAATCGTGATGGCCCGCAAGACCTTTGCCGTAAGGGCCGTAATACTCCTCGGCAACATCTGCTGCGAAGACATAGGCTCCTCGCTCACGCTCGTCTTCAACGGCTTGACGCTGGTCTACCTCCCGAGCTGGGCCAATCGAATGCCGATGGCTTAGGATGTGACGTCCATGAGTGCCCAAGTTTTCATCGTCGACAGTAACACGAACAACCGCTTCGCGTGACCAAAATCCAAATTTTATAAAATCCCTTAAACGATCATCGTCCCGGCCGTGAGCGAGAAATTTGCGAGGATGTCCTGTATGATTGTTGATTGCCCCATAAACGAGGTCAGCCAGCAAGTCATCTCCACCAGCATTGCTTGGCTGGTCCCTCAGCCACCTGTCATCATAAACCGAGAACCGTCCGCTTACTTTCGGTTTTGGCTCCTGCCAACTTAAGCTGGCAAGAGACGTGCCTTCGATGGCATAATGAGTGTTTCGTGTGTATCTTCCCGTTTCTTGTTGGTTTTCATCGAGGAAGATATAATCAATTGGTGCCGCGGGATCACCATTCTCAAGTCGGAAAACCGGGTCGAATACCGTCCGGCACCAATATAAGTCAATAACTCCGCCTTTCGTCGCGTCGCGATAGAAAGCGGACACTTCGCTCATTGTGTCTTTCAGCTTGTAATCCTTTATGGCGTCCCAATTGCTGCCTTGCCCGTTTGCTTGCAGGCTGGCGATATCCGCCACTTCCATCGTTTGTACCAGCAAGTCTTTTCTTGAAACCGACAACCGTTTGTGGCGTGGCGATTCGATGCCTGGGCCGCCATCGAGGAAGAAACCGCGGTATTCTTGGAGGGCGGTGAGGCCGTCGCCGTCGTCGGCCATGGCGGGTGAGTCACGGTTTGGTCCCATGCTTTTTGCAAGTTCAGCATCGGCTTCGCCGTTGGCCCCGAAAATCGACGTCCAGGTGTCAGGGTCGTCAGGATCGATCCAGTCCGATTCGCCGTCTACGAAGCCGAATTGCATGTTCCAACGATTCACTTCGACTCGCTGCCAGACATCGGCGATTCGATCGCCATTCTCATCCAACGGCAGCGTGCGCACAACAGGATTGGCATAGAGTGGCTCGTTTTCCTTCATGGGTATGAATTTGATACGTGCCCAGGCGGCGTAGTCCTTGCAGAAGATGGGCGCAAGGGCGCGGCCATCCACCACGGGCACATCGATCTGAGCCTCGTCCGAACCCGCCGCAAAGGAAAAGTCCTTGGCCTCGCTGTCTCCTGCATTGCCGGCCCAGCCGGGATACTGGGTGACATCGTCCAGAGTGAGGCGCAGGGTATCCGCGCCCTCAATGGCGGCACCCCGGACGATGATGTTCATGGCTTGGGGACCGGCAAAGCCGAGAGTGGCAAAGTCATCGCCTTGATCGAGCTGGGGTTGGTCGCCCAGATAGCCGGGCAGGTATTGATCCCAGTTGTCGCGGGGGTCGTCGATTTCGCCTGTGGCCGTGACATCCAGTTCGATTTC
>SLCJ01000276.1 GCA_007125835.1 Verrucomicrobiales bacterium
CACTTCTGATTACGACGGCAGAATGGTGGACCTCGAGCTGGATCTGCCGCGCGAGTTGTCGGTGGGAACTCCCGTCGATCTGTCACCCGTGCTGGAACGGCATGAGCGGGAGCGCCAGGCCGCGCTGGCCGAGAGGGGGAGGGGAAGCGGTTTGGCACAGCGGGATGGTTCGGGGCCGCCTTTGGTGGGTCGGTTCATGCGTGGCGAGGATGCGGGAAGCGGCGATGTCGCGGCCAGCCAGCCTCGATCCCGGCCTCAGCCCCCACCCCAGGCTCAGCCGACAATTACAGGTGGCGCGCGTGAATTAGCCGGGGGGGGGATCGGTGGTCTTGCGGACGAACCCTTGCCGGTTGCTGCTGCGGCTTCGGATGAAAGGCGTGCAGGGATGGATGTGGCGAGGGCGGATGTTCCGATGGGTCGTGCGGCGGCACCGCCGACACCAGCGCTAGCCACAGCGTTTGAGTCTAGCGGTAGTATGGATCCTTTCAGCGCGTCTGGTCTCGAAGGCGATCAGGTCGGGGATGTGGATTCGGACGCCCTGCGGCAGGCGGCTGCGTTGGCCGCCATGGAGGCGGATTCTCCCGAGCAGGAACGTCATCGCGCGGCCGCAGAACTTTTGGCCGAACCGATGAGCAAGGCGGCGGCGGATGATGGCGGGGTGGCCGCGCCTGCGGACCTGGAGCCGCTTGAGGATGAAAATGCGGCGGTGAATCCGGTTTCGACCTTTTCGCTTTTTGTGTCGGATGCCTCATTCCGTCAGGCAGCCACGGCCCTGATCGACCAGGGCCGGCTGCCCGATCCGGAGACCGTGCGCACGGAGGATTTTGTAAATACCTTCGACTACGGCGATCCCTCGCCGGGTCCCGGCGAGCCGGTGGCCATGGTGGTGGAGCAGGTGGCGCATCCTTTTGTGCCGGGGCGGAATCTGGTGCGGCTTGGGGTGCGCACGGCTTCGGGCGGACGGGCGGACGGGCAGCCGCTGAATCTCACCGTGGTGCTCGACACCTCGGGGTCGATGGAGCGGCCGGACCGCGCCGAGGCCGTGGGGCAGGCTTTGGACGAGCTGGCAGGCCTGCTGCGCGACGAAGACCGCGTGAACCTGATCACCTTTGCCCGCCAGGCACGTCTCGAAGGAGAACAATTGCGCGGCGAGCAGGCGAGGCGGGCGCTGAGGGCGCTGCGCGAGTCAGCTCCGCCGGAGGGAGGCACCCACATGGAGGCCGCACTCCAACTAACCAGGCAAATTGCGGTGCGCGGATTCGATCCGGCGGCGATGAACCGTGTGGTGTTAATCACCGACGGGGCCGCCAATCTCGGCGACACCGACCCGGAAGTGCTTGGCGAGAAAATCGGCGCGCTGCGGGAGGCCGGGATCGCCTTCGACGCCTGCGGCGTGGGTACCACCGGGCTCGACGATGCGATCCTGGAGGCATTGAGCCGTCGCGGCGATGGACGCTATGTGGTGCTCGACGCGTCGGCCCCGGGCTCGGCGGCTCGTTTCGCCCGCGATCTGGCCGGTGCATTCCGCCCGGCGGCGCGCAATGTGAAGGTGCAGGTGCGTTTCAATCCGGAACGAGTGCGTGGGTATCGTTTGCTCGGTTTCGAGCGGCACCGCCTGGCGGAGGAGGATTTCCATGACGACAGCGTGGCCGCCGCCGACCTGGCCGCTGCGGCGCAGGGGAATGCGGTGTACCAGATCGAGTTGCTTCCCGAGGGACGAGGCGAGGCGGGTGAGGTGGCGGTGCGGTTCTACGATGTGGCGAGCGGGCAAATGGTCGAACGCCTGTGGACCATCCCGTGGGAGCCGTCGGCTCCGGCCTTCGATCGCGCGGCCGCCCCCACCCGCAAGGCGGCCACGGCGGCTTTGTTTGCCGAGTGGTTGCGCGGCTCCACCGTCGGACGGATGGTCACGCTCGACACACTGCACCAACAGGGCGGGGCACTGCGCCACGATTTCCCCGAAAACCCGGACGTGGATGTGCTCGCCCGCATGCTCGACAACGCCTCACGTTTCTAACCTCCTGTCATTCTCGAATGGAAGGAACCGCCATCAAACCATGAAACATTTCGCTTCCTCCGCCCTGCCCGGGCTCCAGCCCAGGCCCGTGTGTTTTGCACTCGCTTTGACCGCCATGATTGCCGCAATCGGGGCGGCTGCGGTGTGGGGAGATTCGCGGGTGGTGGTGGTGCCGTCGCCCGATCCGCCGCCGCCGCCGCTGGTTTTCGCCGCCGCGGTGGAGACGGTGCTGGATGCCTCGCCGGGCGGGGTGGCGCAGGAGAGTGTGGTCACCGTGCGCGTGCTGCAGGGGCGTCCGGAGCGCGTGGTGCTCGGCTTGGAGGGGCGCGGCGAAGTGGAGGCGGTGGAAGCGGAGTGGTTGGCCGGCTGGGCGGTGCGTTCCGAGAGCGAACCCGATGGCGAGCGCCGCTACCTGGAAATTTTACCTCGTTTACCGGAGGAAGAGGCCGCGCCGCCCGAGCGATTGGAATTCACCATGCGGGCCGGAGTGAAAATCGAAGCGCTGCCTGCGGAGGTGCGTCCGCTGCTGCCCGGGCCGGGTGCCGGGGCGGGATTTAGTCAGCGAGTGGTGTTGCGGGCGGCGGCGGCGGTGTCGGTGGACGTGTTGGAATCGCCGGGCTTCCAGGCGGCGGCGGGGGAGGGGCGGGATCAGGTTTTTCTGTCGGGCGGCGAGGGCTCGATGGTGCTGCGCCTGGCGGCGGCGGACGGTCGGCAAGCGGCGGAAATGAGCAACGCTCACCTGGTGGCGCGCTGGCACGAGGCGGAGAATGTAGTGCGTGTGCGGGCAACCGCCGATGTGCGCGTCCGTGAGAGCGTTGCCGAGCTGCCACTGCTGCGGGGCGGCGCGGCGCTGGCCGCTCCGCCACGCCTGGCGGGTGCGGGCGGCGGCCCAGCCAATAGATTCGAAGTAACAAATGACACCGACGACGATGCGGCGGCGGATACGGCGGGATTGGCGACGCAAATGGTGGCGGCGCGGCTGCTGCCGGGGAGAGATCCGGTGACGGCGCTGGTGTTTGGCGAGCCGGGCGTGTATCCCGTGGAGTTGGAATTTGATGTGCCGGTGGAGGAGCTTGGCGCGGCCCGGAAGATCGACTTCGAATGGCTGGCGGGCTCGATTGTGCCGGTGCGCTTCGAGGGGTTTGGCGGCGATGCGGTTTTCGGCGGCGAGGGCGACAGCTTGGTTCCCCGTGTCGAGGGCGGCGCGGCGCTGGCCTTCCTGCCGTCGGGAGGAAGCTGCCGCCTGACATGGACGCCGGGACGACTGCCCGCCGGTGAGGCGGAATTGTTCATGAATGCAGAGATGGCGGTGACGGCGGTGGCGGGTCCGGGATTGCTCACCCAGGAGACGCGGGCGAACCTGCGGATTCTGCAAGGCGAGACGGCGGATCTGGTTTTCGAACTCGACGGACCCGGCGAGATTCTCGGTGTCGAGGGGGGTGAGGTGGCGGACTGGCGGGTTGAGGAGAATGGCGAAAATGGAGAGGAAGGGGAACGCCTCCTTCTGATCCGGCTGATCGCACCGCAGCGCGGTGAGATTCCGCTGGTGATTCTTTCGCAGACGGCATTGGGCGAGACGCCCGCCCAAACCGTCGCCTTGCGCGTGATCCCGGCGGGCCAGCAGGTGCGCTCTTCCGGTCATCTGCGGGTGTCGGGACGCGGTGCGGTGCGGGTGGAGGTGGTGGAGGCCGAGGGCTTGATGCAGATTCCGCCGGAGCAGTGGCCGGGCGACCGCGAAGGCACGGCCGACCTGCGCCAGGCCACGGTCTATCGTTTTCCCACACCGGAATACTCACTGGGCATCCATGTGGATCAAATCGTGCCGGAGGTGTCGGTTGAACAGGTGTTGGTCTATGAAATGGGCGACACCGATCGCGTGATCGAGGCGCGTTTGGAACTGGACATCCGCGAGGCCCCGCTGCGCGAGTGGGACATGCTGGTGCCCGAGGGGTATGCCTTGGTGGCGGCGGAGGGCGCCGATGTGGCGGATGCGGTGCCGGGCGGCGCAGCGGGCAACGAGCTGCGGCGGATGAAATTGGTTTTCGAAGAAGCGGTGGAGGGGCGA
This sequence comes from Verrucomicrobiales bacterium, assembly GCA_007125835.1. Taxonomy (GTDB): domain Bacteria; phylum Verrucomicrobiota; class Verrucomicrobiia; order Verrucomicrobiales; family SLCJ01; genus SLCJ01. The sequence continues at coordinate 4,083 of SLCJ01000276.1, forward strand.
CGGCTGGCACGACTGCGCCTGGAGCGCAACGAGCCCGCTTCCGCAAGCACATGGGAGCTGCCGATAATTAGCCATCCGGCGGCGCGGTCGGTGCGCGGGTATCTGGGTGTGGCGGCGGCGGCCGGGTTCCGGTTGGACCCCGCCGATCTCGCCGGTCTCACGGAGTCGCCGCTGGCATTGTTTCCTGGTTCCGCCTCGGGCCTGCAGCATGCGTTCCGCTTGCGTGGCGACGAGTGGGCCGCTTCGTTCGAGGTGTCGGAACTGGCGCGCAATGTGCAGGCTGATTTGTTTCACCTATACACGCTGCGCGAGGGCGGCGCGGCGGCAGCGGTGTTGGTCAATTTTTTCACTGTAGGCTCGCCGGTGGGCGAGTGGCGGTTTTCCCTGCCCGAGAGCGCGCGCAATCTCGCGGTCGAGGGACACGATGTGAGGGCGTGGCACCAAGAGGAGGATGTGTTGGTGGTGGCGATGGAGCGCCCGTCTACGGGGGCCGCGACATTGTTAATCACTTTCGAGGAGGCCTTGGCGCGCTCGGGCGGGAGGTTTTCGCCTGGCGGGTTGCGCCCGCTGGATGTGGACGGCGAGCGCGGATACATCCAGGTGGCGAGCCCGTATCAGGTGCGCTTGGATGTGGTGGAGGCGGGGGCCGGGGTGGCCGAGTTGGAGGCGTCGGAACTGCCGCCGGAATTCGCGCTGCTGGCGCTGTCGCCTTCGTTGGCGGTGTTCCAATATCCCGACCGACCGGCGGAGCTGACGCTCGAAGCTCAGTGGTTTGACCCGGCGGAAACATCGCCGCAATTGGTGGATTTCGCCCGCATGACCAGCCGCTTGGCCTGGGACGGACAGGTGGCCCACGAGGCGCGTTGGTTTGTGAAGTCGCGGGGCCGCGAGGTGCTGCGCCTGCGTCTGCCCGACGGGGCGGACTTGTGGGAGGTGCAGGCGGATGGCGCACGCGTGAATCCACGCGACGACGCCGGACAAACCATCATCCCGCTGCCACCCGCTCGCGATGCACTCACGCCGGTGGAAGTAATCCTGCGTTATGGCCAGCCGCAGCGCGGTCGTCGGTCGCAAGAGTTCGCCGCGCCGGTGGCCGATGTGCCGGTGATGATGAGCGAGTGGAAGATCGAGGCAGACCGCGGGCGTCATCTGGTGTGGCGCGGCGGCAATGCCCGGCCCGTGGATGGGGGAGGAAGTTCTTCAACGGCGATGGAAGTGCTGCTTTCCAGCGGCGCGTGGGTGACGGCGCTGCTGATTGCCGGGCTGGTGGCGGTGGCTTTGGCGCTGCATCGGCGGCGGGAGCCGTGGGGCTGGTGGGTAGCGGCAGTGCTTTTGCTGGTGGCGCTGGGGCTGGCGGTGACGACCGCTTCATGGGCGACGGAAACAGGCGAAGCGAGCGTGCGTTCCGAATTGCGGCTGGAGGCTCCGGTGATACCTGCCGCAGGCGACATGCGTGTGGTGGTAGGCCACCTGCCGGAGTGGCGGGCGGGGTGGTCGCCATTCGGATTGCTGGTGGTGGCGCTGGGTGCGGTGATGGCGGTGGCGGGTGCGGCGGGGCTCGGCGGGAGACGGATGTCCGTGCTGGCATGCGGCGGCGGGCTTGTGCTTTGTTCGCTCGGACTGTTATCCCAAGGCGCTGGACTGGCGTGGTTTTTCCTTTTGCTGGCAGCAGCAGGTCTGGTGGCGGCGGGTGTGCTGGCGCGGGGGTTTCCGCGCCGGGTGCCGAAGGCCGCCGCATCGGGTGCGCTGCTCATTCTGATGCCGTTGGTCTGGCTGGCGTGTCCGCCTGACGTTCGGGGCGAGACGCGGGAGGTGGCTGCGTTGGAGACGGTGACACAGACTTGGGGGATTTCCGGCGAAGCGGTGCGGGCGCGGGCGGAAGTAACTGCACTGGCGCGGCGCGGCGCGGTGCTGCCTTTGCTCGCCGGACAGGTGGCGCTCACTTCCTTCGAGGGCGATGGCTTGCGCGAAGTGCCAGCGGGCAGCGGCGTGGCTCCTGGATTCCGGGCGCTGGCCACTCGCGACGGTCGGGTGAGTGCGGTGTTCGAGTATGAGATTCGGATCAGCGAAGAGACGCGGCGCATCGCGCTGCCCACGCCACCGGCGGCGGTGCAGGTGCTCGATCTGGCACTGGCTCGCGAGGGATGGGAGGCGGTCGCCGAACCGGCGGTGCGGCGCACCGTGACCGCCGATGGCCGCGAGCGTTTTGTCCTGCCGCCGCGTGCCGTTGAAGTGGTGCTGCAACCGCGCGCCCGCGATGTCGGCGACGGGGAGGCCCGTTTTTTTGTCGAGACCACCGAGTTGTTTTTGCCAGCGCCGGGGATTGTCAATGGCAGGCACATGATTGCGGTGCGTCCGGCCCGGGGCAGCGTGGCGCGTCTCGAGGTGGTGGTGCCGGAGGGATTCACCGTCGGCGATGTGGAGGTGAAAAATCTGGCACAGTGGCGCTTTGATCCGCGTAGCCGCTTGCTGACCCTCGATCTGGCACCTGCTCTTGCGGATGCGTTTCCCGTGTTTGTGGCTACTCAGCGGGCGAGTGGCAGCCTGCCCTATCCGGTGGACCTTGCTCCGCTGCGGGTGAACGGAGCGGCGGGCCAGGTCGGTATGCTGGCCACGGCTTTCGGCGGCGACGCCGTGCCCGACCGCGTCGAGCCCCAGGCGATGACGCCGGTGGACAATGCGGATGTAAGCCGCTCGTTGGTCGAGCGGGTGCGCGCCGAGCTGCCTGGTTTCACACCACACCAAGCCTACCGCCATTCAGGCGAGGCGGCGTCCGGGCTGTCGCTGGACGTGCTGGCGGTCGAACCCGAAGTGCGCGTGACCTCATCGCAGATTCTTTCGCTGGGCGAAGAGCGGGTGGTGCTGGCCGCCGACCTGGCGGTGGATATCTCCCGCGCCGGAATTTTCCGCCTCTCGTTCGATCTGCCCCCAGGACTCGAAATCGAATCAGCAACCGGAGAGGCGCTCACCCACTGGACCGAGGCCGCCACCGGCGACGGTGCCGACGCCGCCCGCCGCGTCACCCTGCATCTGGCCGGCAGCACTCTCGGCAGCCAGCGGTTTTCGCTGGTGCTGGCCGGGCCATTTCCCGCCCAGCGCGAGCGGTGGAGCGTGCCCGGGATTGTGGTGCGCGAGGCACCGCGCCAGACCGGGGTTCTCACGCTCGTGCCGGAGCGCGGCACGCGCTTGCGCATCACCGGGCGCGAAAATGTGGTGGAAACCGCACCGCCGGATACCCACGCCGCCCGCCCGGGTGTGCTTTCTTTCCGCCTGCTCCAACCCGATTGGTCGCTCGAATCGGCTATCGACATGCGTGAGGCTTGGACGACCGTGGAGGCCTTGCAGGAGATTTCGGCGCGCGAGGGGATGTCGCGCACGCGGTTGGCGCTGCGGTTGAGCGTCGAGCACGCCGCCATTCGCGCATTCCGTCTGCGCCTGCCCGGTCTCGGAGAAGAGGATGCCGCGAGCCTGCGGGCCGATGGCGAGGCCGTGGCCGATATCGTCCGCGTCGGCGAGCCCGAAGAAGGGCTGTGGGAGGTGCGTTTCAAGCGGGGCATTCTCGGGCAGACCGCCTTCGACCTCCACTACCAGCAACGCCGCCGGATGGCAGGCGTGGAGGATGGAAACGAAATCGGCGCGCTCGAATTGGAGCCCGTGGACTTGGTGGATGCGCGGCAGACCACGTTTTTTGTCGCCGCTCGCACTGGAGGGCGGCTTGAGTTGTCGGCTGAGGATTTGCCGGGAGGATGGCAGAGCGCCGACTGGCAGTCCCTGCCGCCGGCTTTGGTGGACCCGACCCAGCCCGACCCGCCAGCGTTGATGTTCCGGGCACTGGAGCCGGAAGCCCCGCTCGCCCTCCGCCTGCGCCGCCAGGACATGGCCGGCACCCTTCCGCTTTCCATTGCCAGCGCCCGCCTCCACACGGTGGTGTCCGGCGATGGCGCGGCGGCGACCCACGCCCGCTTCCACGTGAGCCTTGCCGAAAAAACAACTCTGCGTCTGACGCTGCCCGAGCAGGCCGAATTGCTCGCCCTCACCGTGGACGGCCGACCGACGGCCCTCGCCCGGGAGGAGGGCTCCCTGCATTTTTACCTGATGCCCGGGGCCGCTGCCGACCAGCCGGTGGCAGTGGATCTGGCCTACACCACGGCGGCGCGACGCGGCGGACGTGCCCTTCTCGCCGCGCCGGCCATTCACGCGCCGGTCGAGGATGTCGAGTGGCGGGTCACCCTGCCCGGTGGACGCCGCCTGGCGGCGCATCGCGGATCCCTGGTGCTCGCCGAGGAAGCCATTGCGCAGCCCGCTGCGGCCGGAGCGATGGAAACCTACCTCGCACGCGTCGCAGCCCGCCGCGCCGAAGAGGAGACCCAAGGCAACCGCGTCCTAGCCGAGGGCAACCGCCTGCTCGCCGAGGGTCAGTCCGACAAGGCGCTCGGTGCCTTCAAATTGGCCGTCGCAAATGTCGCGCTCGATGAGGCGTCGAACGAAGACGCCCGCGTCCAGTTGCGCAATATCCAAACACAGCAGGCGGTGATCGGCCTCAACACCCGCCGCCAGGTGATGGCTCTCGACCAAGGCGCGGCCGCCCCCGCCGAGGCCCGGGCCCAAGCCGAACAAGCCGCCCGCGATAACCCGCTGCTGCAAAACCGAAGCGCCGCCACACGCTCGACTCAAGTGGACACCCGCCGCCTGGGCGACTTGATGCAGGGCAGCACGCTGGAGGAAGCGGGGGCGCTGCGCCGCATTGCCGAGCGCATTCTCGTGCAGCAGGAAGGTGCGGCCACCGCCCGCAGCAGTCTTACGCCCATCCTGCCCGAAGAAGGCACCACCCTTCTTTTCTCACGCTCGGTTCAGGCCGACGCCGACAGCCCGCTGGAACTCGACCTGCGGCTCACCGAAACCCGCCCGCGCGCCTTCCTCCCCTCGCTCGCCTTCTTCACAGCCCTCGCCGCAGCCTTCCTCCTCACCGCCCTCCTGGCCCGCGCGTCCAACAAGCGGCAGGGGTGAGGGCATGTGATGATTGTGGGTGATCGAAGTTGGGCCAAAAAGCCGGGAGAAGAGGGGAACCACGGATGAACACGGATAAAGATGGAGATGAAGGTGTGGATGGTGGCGGGGATGCCTGTTGTTTTCATTGGGCAGGGACAGGAAATCAGTGAGGCGCTGTAGGACCGCTGGCCTCAGCGGTCATGTGAATGAGAAAGAGAATGGATAGGACGGGAGCGGCATTCTCATTCTCTTGCTCATTCTCCACCCACCGCAGGAGTGCTGCGGGCTCCTTACCTGCCGCTTGGAGTGGAAGGGGGTTCTTCTTTACAACGGCCGCCGGCAATTTCATTCGCGAGGAAGCCGATGGCATCGACCAGGCCATTCGCGTTGCTCGCCTCCCTCATTCCAACTTGACTCATTTTCGTTCATACTTTATTTTCGCAGTATGAAGCAGCGTCATACCTTCACCTTGTCCCCTGATGTGGCGGCCCGGGCGCGGCACTACGCGCGGGGCAAGGGAATCAGTATGTCGGCCTTGGTGGAGGAGTTGTTGAAGGAGAAGACACGGCCCCGGGCGTGTCGCAGGACCGTTGCCGAAGCATCGTTTTCCCGCCGTTGGATGGGCAAGGGTACTCTTGCCAACGACGAAGAGCCGCGCGCCCGAAAGTTGAGGCGGAAATACGACCTCTGACCCGTCCGGCCGATGCGCATTTTCATCGACACCGATGTCCTGCTGGATGTGTTGCTGGCCCGCGAACCACATGCGGCGGGCAGCGCAGCCGTCCTGGATTGGGCGGAGGCCCACCCCGGGCAAGCCTCTGTTTCGTGGCATGGCCTCGCCAATCTGCATTACCTGAGTGCGGATGGCGCTGAAAGGTTCATTCGTGAGTTGCTCCGGTTCTGCGAGGTGCCGGCCACGGGATCTGCGGAGATGCTTCAGGCCCTGGACTTGGGATTCAAAGATCTGGAGGATGCCATGCAAACAGCGGCGGCTCTCAAATTCAAGGCTCAGGCCATCGTGACCCGCAACACGAGAGATTATCGTAAATCGCCCATCGCTCCCAGCACGCCAGACGAAATCCTGCGACATCTCATGTGAATGAGGAGGTGAGTGGATAGGACGCAAGCGGCATTCTCATTCTCTTGCTCATTCTCCACCCACCCCAGGAGTGCGGCGGGCTCCTTGCCTGCGGCTTGGAGTGGAAGGAGTTCTTCCATGCTCTACCCCTGCCTGCTATTTCACTCGCGGATGAGGCGACCAATGATCGCCACCACCTCTGCGCGCTCACACGCATTCCTGTCGCGGCAGCGTCTTGGAGTGCTCCAGTCCTCTGGAGCTTTCCTGGGTGGGGCGGCGAGGCGAAAAGACGGCGGAATTGTCCACGACGAGCGCACGCCACTCTCAAAGCGGTTGAAGACAACCGCAATCCAAGACGCTGCCGCGCATTCGGAGGGCTTGGAGGTAGTGCGGGAAAATTTGCCGTCGCTCTTTGTCTGCCACTGCGGGTCCCCTTGGAAACTTCAATCCTCCAATCCCAAAGGGGATCTGGATCAAATCCCGGGTGCCAGATCGTCAGCTTGCACTTTTGGCGGCGCGTTCGATGCGTTTGCGTTCGTGGGGGCAGAGGATGCGTTTGCGCAGGCGGATGTGGTTGGGCGTGGCCTCGACCAGTTCATCTTGGGCGATGTATTCGATGGCGCGCTCCAGGGAAAAGCGCAGCGGCGGGCTGAGCTTGGTGGTGCGATCCTTGGTGGCGGAGCGCATGTTGTCGAGGTGCTTCTCCTTCACCGGATTGACGGGAAGGTTCTCGGTGCGCGGGTTTTCGCCGACGAGCATGCCGGTGTAGACGGCATCTCCAGGGCCGACAAACAGCGTGCCGCGGTCCTCGAGGGCCAGCAGGGAGTAGGCGGTGGCGGCACCGGTTTCCATGGACACCAGGGTGCCGGTGGTGCGCGTGGGGATGTCGCCGGCGTGTTCGCGGTATTCCTTGAACAGGTGCGACATGATGCCGTGGCCGGAGGTGAGGTTGACCAGTTCGAATTCGAAGCCGATCAAGCCGCGGGTGGGGATCACGGCTTCGATCAGGCAGCGCCCGCTTTTTTCCATGTCCATGTGCACCAGCACTCCCTTGCGCGCGGCGATGGTTTTCAGGATGGGCTGGGTGTATTCCTCGGGGGCCTCGACGTAAAGGGTTTCAAACGGCTCGAGGAGGCGGCCGTCGTCGTCCCGGCGGGTGATGACCATCGGGCGCGAGACGCAAATTTCGTATCCCTCGCGGCGCATCGTTTCGACCAGCACGGCAATCTGCATCGCGCCCCGCGCCGACACGGCATACTCGCCGGCGGTGTCGGTGTCGGCCACCTGGATCGACACATTGGTCTTCACCTCGCGCATCAGGCGGTCGCGGATGAC
>SLCJ01000393.1 GCA_007125835.1 Verrucomicrobiales bacterium
CGGCTGCGCGCCGGACGTGCCGCAAAGATTCACCGGATTCACTGAGATTCAAAACCGAAAACACGAGCACGGAACTCCACCTCAGTGCATATTGAAGTTGCGGCGTGGCACGAAGCGACCCAACCTATCGCATGAGGATCAAAGCATGCCACCATGCGCTCTAAGTTTTCCCAGTTTTCCCTGACTTCCGCCGCTGCGTGTGCCTGGCTGTTCATGCTGACTGCCGTTCCGGGTTGGCTTTCCGCTTCCGAGGTGGAGAAGGCACCGCTCCCGGACTGGGTGGCCCCGGCCCGCGTCGAGATGGACCGCGAATACGATTCGGATACGCTGTCCGACGGGGTGCGCTACCACCACTCCGAGACCCAGACAACCACGGTTGGCGGCAATTCGAGATACGTTCGCGTGGTGTATGAATTGCTGATTGCGGAAGCGGTTTCGGAGCATTCGAGTCTATCCTTCTCATTTCGCCCCGAGGATCAGGCCCTCGCACTTCACCACCTGACGGTGATCCGCGACGGCGAGCGCTTGGAGCGCCTCGACGGCCAGGAGGTGAGGATTCTCCAACGCGAGGCCTCGCTGGAGCGCAACCTCTACGATGGGCGGGTGTCCGCCCACCTGTTGCTGGAGGACATCCGCGTCGGTGACATTATCGACTACGGCTACAGCATCCGCGGCGGCGGCGAGGTGTTCGGCGGGCGGTTCTTCGCCCATTCCCGGCTTGAGTATGACACCCAGGTCGGCCGCATCTTCATCCGCCATCTCGGGGACCCGTCGCGGCCGTTTCACCATCGCACGCATTTTTCGGACCTCGAGCCCCGCATCCGCGAACTCGAGGACGGTGTCGAGTATATCTGGGAAAGGCTTGATGTGCCGGGATTCCGGCGCGAGCCCGACACCCCTTGGTGGTACCGCTTCTCGGCTCATGTCGAGATGGGGGAGCTGTCGGAGTGGGGCGAGGTGGTGGAATGGGCGCTGCCTTTGTACACGCCGGACGAGGATCTTCCCGAAGAGGTGCTGGCCAAGGCGGAGGAGTGGCGGGACTTGGATCCTTCCTGCCGGATTGCCGAAGCCCTGCGTTTCGTGCAGAGCGAGATCCGCTACGTGGCCGTCGCCATCGGCCCCCACTCTCACACGCCCTACCAGCTCGGGCAGATCTGGGGCCGCCGATTCGGCGACTGCAAGGACAAATCCCTCCTGCTCGTGGCCCTGCTCCGGCATCTTGGCTTCGAGGAGGTATGGCCGGCCTTGGTCGAAACCGATTTCGGGCGTGATTTGCCGGATGTCCTGCCCAGTCCGCAGGCGTTCGACCACGTGCTCGTGCTGGTCAGACACGAGGGTGAGGACTACTGGCTCGAGCCTACCGATTCACGCCAGGAGGGTCCGCTCGAGCGGATTTTCTCCCGAGACCTCGGATACGCCCTTGTGATCCGCGAGGGCGAAACGCAGCTGCGCCGCATGCGTCCCCAGGGCTATGAGCACAGTTTCGCCGAGATCGGCGAATGCTTCACCGTATCCCGCTACGGCGGGCCGGTCACTTTCACGGTGGAAACGCGGAATCACGGGGCTGAGGCGGACAGATTCCGCGCCTCGTTCCGTTCACGCGCCCTGAGCGAGACAGCCGAGCAGTATGCCTCCTTTTACCGGCGCATCTACCCCAATCTGCGGGCAACCACCCTGCCGCAGATCGAAGACGATACCGAGGCCAATGTGTTCATCATTCGGGAGGAGTATGAGATCGATGATTTTTTTGTGGCGGGCGACAATCCGGAGGATGATTACAGCGGTCTGCTCCGCGCCGCGATCATCGACGACATGCTGACTTTCGCGGGCAACCGCGAGCGCACGATGCCGCACCACCAGCGTTTTCCGAGCCGCACTGTGCAAACCCTCCGCCTCCACCTGCCCGAAGGCACGGCCACTTTCACCCCCGAAACCACTCGGCACGAGGCTCCGTCCATCTTCTACACCAAGGATTCGATTCAGGAGGGCGATACTCTTGTCGTCCGCCATGAGTATCAAACTCTTCGCGACCACGTCAAGCCGGAGGAGATTGAGGAGTTCAGGAATGTGGTCGACAGCATTTACCAATCCACCGACTATCAAATTGTTGTCCCGGCAGCGTTCTTCGAGGAAGAGGGTGGGGCAGAGTCTCACGGCATTTTCCAGGAGGGCGATTTCGAAGCGAATCCCCAGGCGGACGCGGATGCCACGGCCGCCGTGCTGAGGCTAACAGCCGGTGCGGCACCCATTCCAGCCGCACTCGTGATCGTGCTGCTGATTGCCTTCTTGCCCTCTCGGAAAACGAGCATTCTGCCGCAAAGCGGGGCCATTGAGGCCCGAAACCGAGCCCGCCTGCCGCTCGCAGTTCTCGGGGGTGCCGCCGCGCTTTCGCTGGCAGTGCACTTCGTCCTCAGAAGGCAGCGGGGGGAAATGCTGCGCCTGCACCTGGGCGATGCGCTGAACCCCGCGGTGGACGGTGCTGTGACTCCGGAGGTCGGCATTTGGATCGTCGCCGAGTATGCGTACCTCACATTCGCCCTGCCACTGGCGATCCTCGCGCTCTGGTTGCTATTGAGCCGGGGAAGACGGTTTGCCGCCACATTTATCACGTTGAACGCGATCAGTTTTTTCCTCATCGCTCCGGCCCACCTGTTGGGAGTGCATCCGGAGGCGGGAGCAGAGTCCTCGTCGGTGCCTGCTATCGTGTTCCCGGCCCTGTGCCTCGCCCTGTTCGGCGTCTCGGTCGCTTTGCTCCTGCGCTCTCCCGCCACCCGCTTGCAATTCACCAAATGCCCGGGCCGCTCGGACAGGGGGGTGGCGCCACCTCCGCTGCCTCCGGGTCCGTTCCCGTCGGCGTCTCGTCCACCATCGGTTCCCGGATCCGCCGCCTCCGGCCCGCTGCCTCCGGGCACCCACAACCCTGCTTAGGAATCGAGGATTTGGTGAGGACAAGAGAATGGTCCAGAAATTCGTGGTGGCGCGCCGCATGAAATCTGTGGAAATCCGGCAAGAATCCGCGTCATTTGGCCGTTTCC
>SLCJ01000070.1 GCA_007125835.1 Verrucomicrobiales bacterium
CCAGGCTCTCCCGGAGTGACCGATCCTGCCGTGACGACCAGGTTGTCAAATCCAATGTGGCGCTGAGATTCAACTCCATTGTTATTGTAATTGATGGTGGATGGGTCTAAAATGAAGCCGACGGTTCCCGTCTGCGAGCCGATCGCGCTGAGGTCCCAGGACAAGCCGGTCGGTCCGGAGGATCCGGCTCCGGAGAGGGATGCTCCCTGTTGCGGGGTGCCGAGAGGATTCCAGGTGGTCCCGGCATCGGTGGAGTAATACAAAGTCCAGTCCGCCGATGTGGTGCCGCCCAGTGTGGTGAATGCGTAGGTGTCGATCACGGCGGTGCCGCCTGAGAAATCGATCGACCCGCCGCCCTCCTGCGGCGTGATGGAGAAGGAAACCCAGGTGCTGCGGCCCGGCTCTCCCGCTGCAATCGGCGTCTGGGTGTCGTTCTCGCGCCGCGAGGAGAAAGACTGGTAGTTGCCGGTCAAGCCTGGGCGCATGTTGCGGTCTTCCGTTCCCACTGCCTCGTCAACCAGCGCGCTGGTGTCCCATGCGGATCCGCCGGAGGAGTCGAGATCGCGGGTTGCCTCATTCGTTTGATCGGGATCGAAGTCGAAGCGTGCCACCACCGTGCCGGCCGGATCGGCAAAGCCTTCGAGTCGGACGGTTGACACAGTCTCGTTGACGGCGTTCGATTCGAGGGACAGCGTGCCAGAGAATCGGCCGCCTCCATTTTCCGGATCGAATCGCACGACAATATCGGTGCTCGCTCCAGGGGCAATCACCAGCGGCAGCGACTCCGGAACAAGGCTGAAGGCCGGGCCACCCGTGACGATGTCAATGGCGCTGATCTCAAGATCCAGGGTGCCGGCTTCATTGGTGATCGTCAAGACCTCATCCTGCTCGCCGGGATTGTGGGGGAGCAGGCCGAAGTCTATGGTGTTTGACGAGAGCGAGATCAAGGGCTCGGCGACGGTGATCACCACTTCAACCTCCTTCTCCGGGGTTTGCGCGTCGGTTGACTCGATGGTGAACAACAGCACGTAGTCGCGCTGGCCATCGTCGGGAGTAAAGGTGAACTCAACCTCGCCGCTGTCGCCGGCGAAAATGGATCCGGGAAAGCTGATTCCGCTTACCGTGAACAGGGCATCCCCGAAGTCGGCAATCACATCGGTAATCTCCAGCGTGTTTGCCAGACCAATGTTGGCTACGGGGAAGGAGTAGACGCCTGCGGCCCCGTTGTTGGAAAAGGCCTGGTCGTCGGCCTGGATTCTGGGGTCTGGATTGTTGGTGATGTTGTATGTGATCAGCGCCGGTGAGTTGGCGTCATTGGAGGTGATCTCAACGGTTGCCGTGTAGCTGGCTTGATAGACCGCATTGGGTTCGAAATCCAGCTCCAGAACTTCAGATTGGCCCGGCTCAATGGTGATGGGCAGAAACGAAAAGAGGGAGAGGTTGGCGGCATCGGGTCCGCTGAAATCCACAGCTGTGATCACGAGGTCTTGGGTTGCTCCCAAGTTCGTGATCTCGATGTCGGCGGGACCGGCTTCGTTGTCGAAAGTGAATGACACCGTCGTGCTCTCTACAAACAGCAAAGGATCGGGCACGGAGGAGACATGGTCCAGATTCGTGGTGATGCGCACTTCGTCGATCCGGGCGACTTCCGTGTTCCAAGAGGGCAATGCGACTGTGTCGAAAACCATTTTGCCTTCGTGGATCAGCGTGCCGGTCCGCGCGTAGGTGCCCAGGTCGGTGAGGTCGGTGTTTTCGTCGTCATCAAGGGCCAGATAGCCGGTTACCACAGTCTCATCCTCCACCGCATCGTATTCAAGCTTCACCACCGCGAACCATCGGCCTATGTTCGATCCTCCATTGTTGGATGTGAAATTTTCGAAAGTGCTGCTATCCGTGCTCAGCCGCCATGGAGCATTGCTCTCCTTACCGAAGCTAACGGCGGGTTCCTCGTCATCGCGCAGTTCCACACGGAAGGAAAAACCGGCATTGACCTGGCCTCCGGAGTCCAGAATGTAGCTCAGATAAACAGTGGGGGATTCACCGGCTTCCGTATCGTCGCCCACGGTAACGGGGCCCGCCAACCGCCGGACAGGAGTTTCCCTGTGGCCCCACCGCATGGCATTGCCCGAAGAAGCGACGATCCCCTCCGAATCGGTGCCCGAGGCCACAAAAGTCAACCCCGCTTGGTAAGTGGAAGCCGTACCCGGCTCCCAAAATGTGCCCGGAAGCAGGGGGTCTTCTTCTGCCAGCCATCCGGTCCCGGAGCCGGTTCCTTCAAGCGCGGTTCCGATACTGCCGTTGAAAGGCTCGTGAGCAATGACATCCGCATGGGCGGAAGCCGCTCCCGCAGCCACAAACGCGCCCAAAGCCAGCGCAGCCGAAAATCCGGTAAGATGTTCTTTCATGCAGCCTATTGTATCTAAAATAGACAGAACTGTCTTTGCCGGTTTGCGCAATTAGATTGCGAATTTGCGCAAGCCAAAAATGATGAAGGCTACCTGTCTCGCGGCAACTCGTTGCGGTAGCGGCCCGGGGGCACGCCGACCATTTTCCGGAACACCGTGGTGAAGTAGTGCGGCGAAGCGAAGCCACATTCTTCCGCGACAGTGGCGATCAGGGGATCGCCACTTGCGAGGAGGCGTTTGGCGGCGTCGATACGGGCCTGGAGCAGGGCGGCATGCGGGGTGGTGCCGGCGGCACTTCGGAAATGCTGTTCGAGCTTGCGTCGCGACACCCCGGTGCGCGCCGCCAGCGTCTCCACATCCAGACCGGTGGTGGCGTAGTTTTCGATCAAGTGCAGGGCCTTGCCTACTACCGGGTCGTCATGGGTTGTCCGGCCTGTGCTCTCACGCCGCACGATCCCCAACGGCGGCACACGCACAATGGGCGGTGCATTGTCAATCCCCAAAACCAGACGGTGGGCACGCCTGGCCGCCTCATAGCCCTGACGCCAGTCGTCCAAGGCGACGGCCGTGAGAGGAACCGCCGCAAGCTTGCATGTCTGTTGCGCGTCCTTGTCGATGACAATGAG
>SLCJ01000019.1 GCA_007125835.1 Verrucomicrobiales bacterium
GAGGACGGTGGAGCTTGCGTTCCCGGCACACTTCGTCTGGCCGCCTCTGGCCGCCTCGCGGTGGGCTGCGGCGATGGACGCATGCTGGAAATCGAGCGACTGCAGGTTGAGGGCGGCCGTCGGATGTCGGCAGCAGATTTTCTTCGCGGGCACCCGCTCGACGAAAACGCCCGGCTGGGTGGATAAGTGATGACGAGTTCCGGTGGGACGCCTGACCGGTTCGGATTGCTTGCAGCGGCGCCCTCAGCCAGGACTCTCCTTCATGGCCTGCAGTCACAACCCGCGCCCCTTGGCCACGCCTTCCGCCAGCGTCTGCACCGCCTCCACCGTGTCCTCCCAGCCGAGGCAGGCGTCGGTGACGCTTTGTCCGTAGGTCAGGGCGGATGGTTCGTCGCCTAGCTCCTGGCGCCCTTCGACGAGATGGCTTTCCAGCATCACCGCTGCGATGGCCCGTGTGCCGCCGGAGATCTGCGACGCCAGGTTGGCGGCGACTTCTTTCTGCCGCCGGTGGTCCTTGCGGCTGTTGCCATGCGAACAATCGATCATTATATAGGGTGGCAGTCCGGATTTCTCGAGCAGGGTCGCGGCTTCGCGCAGGCTCACCGAGTCGTAGTTGATGCCAGCCGAAGAGCCACGCAGGATCAGGTGGCAGTCTTCGTTGCCCACGGTGGAGACGATGGCCGACACACCGTCTTTGGTCACCGAGAGAAAATGGTGCGGAAAACGCGCCGCGCGAATCGCATCCAAGGCGATCTGGACACTGCCCGCGGTGCCGTTCTTGAAACCCACCGGCATGGACAACCCCGAGGCGAGCTGGCGGTGGACCTGGCTCTCCGTGGTGCGCGCGCCGATGGCTCCCCATGCAACCAAATCGGCGATATACTGCGGCGTGATCGTGTCGAGAAATTCCGTGCCTGCGGCCATCCCCATGCGTGCCAAATCGAGGAGCAAGCCGCGCGCGGATTTCAAGCCGCGGTTGATGTCGAAGGTGTTGTCCATGGCCGGGTCGTTGATCAGGCCCTTCCATCCGATCGACGTACGCGGTTTCTCAAAATACACGCGCATGACCAGCAGCAGGGTGTCGCGATGGGTTTCCGCCAGGGCGGTCAGTCTCTCGGCGTATTCGAGCGCTGCCTTGGGATCGTGGATCGAGCAGGGCCCCGCCACCACCAGCAGACGTGGGTCGTGCCCGGCGAGGATATCTGCCGCTTGGGATCGGATCGAGGTTACCAGGTCCGATGCCGCGTCATCCAGTGGCAGCTCCTTCATGAGAAGGCGCGGGGCCATCAGCGGGTCGATATTGGCAATGCGGAGGTCGTCGGTGTTTTGCATGGGAGGTAACGATAAAGGCGGATTGCAATTTGGCAGGGGGAATTTTGCATCGGCTCCGCTGGCAACGTGAATCGGCTTGCGGCCTGCCCCGCCCGGTGATTGATTCCCGCCCATGACTCCGCCCTCCACCGAAAAAATCGAAGCCTTGATAGACGGAAGCGGCGAGGCCGCCGCGCTGCTCGAATGGCGGGCTCAGCTTCGGGCAGAAGGGCGAAAACTCGTGATGACCAACGGGTGTTTCGACCTGCTACACGCCGGACACGTGCGATACCTCGCACAAGCACGCGCGCTCGGAGATGCACTTTTGGTCGCCCTCAACGACGACGAATCGGTGCGCGGACTCAAGGGCCCGGCCCGTCCGGTGAACCCTGCCGGCGACCGCCGCGAGGTGATCGAAGCCCTGCGCAGCATCGACCGGGTGGCCGTGTTTCGCGGGGACCGCGTGACGGAATTGGTGGCGGCCCTGCAGCCCGACATCTACGCCAAAGGGGGCGACTACACCGTGGATTCGCTGCACCCCGGAGAGCGCGCCGCCCTCGAGGCCTGCGCTGCGGAGATTCACATTCTCCCCATGGTCGAAGGGCGCTCTACCTCGGCCACCCTTGCGCGCCTGCGCGAAGACACACCCCGCCGCCTCCGGCTCGGCGTGCTGGGCAGCGGCTCCGGCACCAATCTTCAGGCCATTTTCGATGCGATCGACCGCGGCGACCTCGACGCCGAAGTCAATCTGGTGCTGAGCGATGTGGCCGATGCAGGCATCCTGCGGCGCGCTGAAAAGCGCGGCGTGCCCGCCGTATGGGTCGATCCCGGCCCCTACAGGACGAAATTGGGAGAGGCGGCCCGCAAGGAAATGCGCGACCGCCTCCGCGCCGCTGATGTCGATCTGGTGCTGCTCGCAGGATTCATGCGCCTTGTGCGCGGCCCTCTTCTCGAAAGCTTCTCTGGACGAATGCTCAACATCCATCCCTCGCTGCTTCCCGATTTCCCCGGGCTCGAAGCCTGGTGCCAGGCACTGAAAGCAGGCGTCTCTGAAACCGGCTGCACCGTGCATCTGGTCGACGACGGCATGGACACCGGCCCTATCGTGTTGCAGCAGCGTGTGCCCGTGGTGGATGGCGACACACCCGCCACACTCCACGCCCGGATCCAGGAAGCCGAGCACCGGATTTATCCTCTCGCTGTGGCGAAAGTGGCGCAGGAACTCGGGCTGATACCGGATGCCGATGGCGGCGGCAGCAGTAACGCCGGCACGCCTACGCCAAAGGCAGAATCACCGTGAAAGTAGCTCCTCCGCCGGGAGTTTCCGAGATTTCCAGGCGGCCGTTGAGCTTGTGCACCAGGCCCTGGGTGATGGACAGCCCGAGGCCGAGCCCGAATTGCTCGCCGCCGGTTTTCGTCGTATAATTCACATCGAAAATCCGCTGCCTCTTTTCCTCCGGGATTCCAGGGCCGCTGTCGGCCACGGTGATGCGCACATGCGGATCCTCAATTTCGGTGCGCAGCCATAATTTCCCCTGGCCGCCCATGGCTTCGGCGGCGTTCTTGATCAGGTTGGTCAAAATCTGCTGCACATCTCCCGGCTTGGCCATGACCACCGCTCCGGGCTGCCACTGTGTCTCCACCTCCAGATTCCGGGTCAAATTACCCAGAATCACCAACACATTCTCGATGCATTCGCCCACCGCGACCCGCTCCGGCTGCTCCGTTCCCGGGCGCGAATAATCGCGAAGGCTGGCCACCAAATGGGTGATCTGCCGCACCCCGACCCGCTGCGAACGCAGCAACCGCGCCACCTCAAATACCGCCAGACGCACGCTGCCCATCGGCCCGGCGCGGCCCGGCTCGCGCCTCGGCTCACCCATCCACTCGTCCGCCAACGCCTGCGGCAGCGCCGCGAGGCGGCGCGCCAGCGAGCGCGGAAGCCGCCTGTCCGCCGCCATCAACGCTTCCATCCGCTGCCGCGTTTCGAGGGTGGTCAGCGGCGGCGATTTTTCGGTGCCAGCTTGCCAGTAGGACTGCCACCCGGGAACATTTCCAAGCACGCCCTCGAAAAGTCCGGCAAGCGTCTCCACAAGGAAATCGCGCTGCCGCTCGATCGCCGCCGCAGGATTGTTCAGCTCGTGGGCGATTCCCGCCACAAGTTGCCCTAACATGGCCAACTTCTCTTGATGAATTAATTGGTTTCGCGTGTCGCGCAGTTCGCGGTTGGCGCGGCGCAGCTCAAGCTGCAGAGAAACCGCCGACCGATAGCGGTTGGCCAGGTTGGCCACGATCAACGACTCAATGGCCTGGTGCAGCTTCGGGTGGCGCTGGATCAAAGTCTCAAACGAGGCTGAGTTGAGCTTCAGGCAACGCAGCGGCGCAGAGGCGATCGCCGTGCAGAACGACGGTTGCCGCGTGGCAAACGAATTCACCCCCAGCAAGTCGCCCGGACCGTGCTCGGATACCGGGATGTCATGCCCAAGTAACGGCACTTCCTTACGCAAAATAGCCCGGCCATCGAGTATCACATAGAGCGAGTCATTGGCCTGACCCTCACTCAGGAGGACATGCCCCTCGGCATAATCGCGCAGGCGCGCCTTGAGTTCCGGATGGCCCAGGGCCTCGCGGGCGAGCGCGGAAAGGTCGGGGCGGGCCGGACTTCCCTCCCGTTCCGCCGATTCCAGGGGCTGCGATGAATCACCCATCGCTGTAGCGGTTGTGTCGCGAGAGCGCCTCCCCCACACGCTCCACCTCCAACACCGCTAACCATGGCATGGGATCGAGGTTTTCCGTAAGCACGTAGTCGGTGAGCAACTTCCGCGCCACCTCATGCAATTCCTTTGGGTTCCACGGCTTGGCAATGTAGTGGTCCAATCCCGCTTCATTCAGCGCGCGGACCGTGTCTTCCAAACCGGCCTGCGCCGTCACGAGCACCTTGGCCGCGCGCCTCGTGTCCTCGCGGCGGTTGAGCTCGATCAGAAAGTCGGTGCCGGTGGTGCCGGGCATCAGATGGTCGCACAGGATCAATGCCAAGCGGCAGCCGCGCCCGGAGAGCGAATCCACAATGTCGCGCGCCTCGTCCGCCGAGGCGGCCGCCTCGACGACAAGATGGTCTTCAAATGGCGCGAGATCGCGGACGAGGGCGTCGAGCACGCCCTGTTCGTCATCCACGCAGATCAGGGCTAGCGATGGAGTGGGTTCTTTTTTCATGGGAAGGGAAACGGCGGGTCACAAAAACAGCGGCCAATACCACTGGGCGGCCAGGGTGGCCAGCACCAGCCCGACCGCCGCCATGACAATGCCCACCCGGATCATCTTGGAAGTGTCGAGCAGGCCGGTGCTGAACGCAATCGCGTTCGGCGGCGTCGAAATCGGCAGCGACATGCCATAACTGGCGCTCACCGCCACACCAACAGTGAGCGCGGCCATCGATGCGCCAGCCCCCAGCGCCCCGGATGTGCCAATGCTAATCGTCAGCGGCACGATGAGCGAAGCGGTGACCGTATTGGAAAGAAAGTTGGCCATGGCGATCGTCACCGCCGAGAAACACAAAAGGAGCAGGATTCCAGACAGACTCGACCAGTCAATCTGAGTGATGATCCACTCCGCAAGCCCCGTGTCGCGCAACGACAGCCCGAGCGAGATGCCACCCGCCACCAGCCACAACACCTCCCACGAAAGCCCGCGAATATCATCCTTGTCGAGAATTCCCAGGCAGGGCAGGAGCGCCACCGGCAGGAAAGCAACCACAGCGCTCGGCAAACCATGCATTTGCTCGGTCACCCAAAGCAAAACCGTAGCGCCGCCGACAAAATAAAACAGCACCGCCGGCATAGATCGGGGGAACTTGGCGTTAAGCTCCAGGTCCAGACGCTCTTTCTCCGGCGGATACCAGATCAGCAGGAGACGCCAGCCAATGAAAAGGGACACCGTGACCAGGGGCACCGCCATCAACATCCAGGTCGAAAACGGAATCTCAACTCCAGCCGGCGCCAACGCCGCCAGCGCGATCGCGTTGGGCGGCGTGCCGATCGGTGTCGCCACCCCACCGAGATTCGCCGCCAACGGAATGCTCAAAGCCAGGGCAAAGCGAAACCGGTCCTCTTTCCCGAGCAGCGCAAGCAGTGGCAGGATCACCGTGATCATCATGGCCGTAGTCGCCGTGTTGCTCATAAACGCCGACAACACCGCCGTGCTGATCATCAATCCCAATAACACCATCGACGGCCGACTGCCAAACGGCCCCAGCAACACACGCGTCAATCCCTTTTCCACCGAATACTTCACCGCCGCCGCCGCCAGCATGAATCCACCCAGGAAAAGGATCAGGATCGGATGCGCCAGCGTGCCCATGAATACATTCGGAGAAGGCGCCTCACCCGCCTCATACGGAAAATCAAAATAGGCCACCCCGGGCGCGTTCTGGCTGAGCAGGAGGATTTGCCCGAGAATCACCGCCATCGAGGTGGCGTAAATCGGAATCGGCTCCATGATCCAGAACCACGCCGCCATGGCAAACAAACCAAGCGCCACCGCCCCGGCAGGCGAGAGATCGCCAAGAGGAAGCGTTTGCGGCACAAACAATAAAACAACACCAATCAATGCGGAGAGCCAACGGGGCATAGGTCCGGAGTGAACGCCATCCCCACCCGCGTGGCAAGCGGAAAGCCATGCCGGACTTGTCACATCTTCCGATAAAGTTCGCCTTTCTTTCGATTGGCTCCGCTTTTCGACCTCGGAACCCGTCCGCCCGGATCAGCGGCCCGCCCCGGGCGTTCAGGGCGCGGCGGCTCACAGGCGGCTGCGCGAGGCACACACCCACGGACCACCCGGCTTGCGCCGCAGAACAATCGATTCCCGAACCACCTGGGAATCACCAGCCTGCGAATACTCCACCTCCGCCCCGGCCATCAGAGGCAGGAGCGTCAGGTCATTGAGGCGGAATACAGGATGCAATCGCGTGCGCAAAAAGCAGTGCAGCGGCACATCCTCGTGCAGCGCATTCCAAAGCCTGCGCGACGGCGGAAAATCAGGAACATCCGCCAGCGCCCGCAATACCACGCGCACCGCATGCTCACCATGCGCCACCGCAAGCCGATGCGCCGCATGGCGCGAGAGCATGCCGTCAAACATCGCCGCCACCGGATTCGCGCGCGCCTCCAGCATTTCCGCGATCAGCTCGCGGGCATGGGCGTCGAGGGCGGCATGAAGTTCCTCGCGGGAGAGGCGGCCCTGCTCATAGAGCTCGAAAAGACGGGAAGGATGCGGAATCACAAATCAAACGGGGAACGGTGGGTGACGGTTGAGCACAGCCGGGGCGGGTGTAAGTTCAAGACCATGCTTTCGGAACGTTTTCAATTCACCCGCAGAATCGCCGGTCGTGCGGTTTTTTTCACCGCTTCCTTTTTTGTGCTCCTCAGTTGCTCCGATCCGCCCGACCAACTCCCCGGTGATCAAGAGAAGGCCCAAGAGGAGGCCCGGCCCGGCTCGGAGTCATCCCCAGCGCAACAGGCCCCCGCACCGGCTGTCGATGAGTCTCCCTCTCCCGCCTCGTCTGATACCCCACAGCCACCCAACCCAGCCATCCCCCTGGCCGATGACTTCAGCCTGAGCCGGGAGTGGGTCGAGGCCATGCTCGAGGAGAATGAGTCACGCCTGTCCGAAATCCGCCAGCGACTCCAATCGGTGCGCACCGAAATCGAACGGATCGAATCGGCTCAGGCTGCCGACGAAGACCTCGAGGCCCTGCGCGCACGCCTCGGCGAAATTCTCGCGCGCGAGCAAGAGGGCCTAGAGCGAATCCGTGGCATCGCCTCCGAAATGAAGGAAATCCTCGACCCCGAAACCTCACCATGAAACCGCGCGCCGGACAAATCCGCAAAGCCGCCCGCTCGCGCTGGTGCCAAGTGCGCCGATCACCGATTCACGGCAGCGGTGTTTTTGCCGCCCGCAACATCCAAGCAGGAACTCAAATCATAGAATACGTCGGCGAGGTCATCGGCAAAAAAGAAGCGGAGCGCCGGGGCAACGCTCTGTGGGAAGCCACCCGCGAATCCGGCGCCGCCTCCGTCTTTCTCTTCATCCTCGACGGTCGATACGATCTGGATGGCAATTTCCCTTGGAACGACGCACGACTGATCAACCACTCCTGCGAACCAAATTGTGAAACCGAGATCGATGAGGAGAAACGCATCTGGGTCATCGCTTTGCGCAACATCGCCAAAGGAGAGGAATTGTTCTTCGACTACAATTTCGATCTCGAAGACTACCAGGACCACCCCTGCCTCTGCGGCACGGAATCCTGCCTGGGATACATTGTCGGAGCCGAATACCGCAAGGCCCTGAAGAAAAAACTCCAGCGGTCCCACCACAAGAAACGCGACAAAGTGTGAATCGGTTCCAGGTGCTCAATCCCGCTATCCGGAGATGAACAATTTGACCCTGCACCGGACGCTTATCCCAACAACCCGGCCCTGCCGCAAACTTGAAGACCAACGGAACCGCCCAGATTTACCCATGCCCCCCACTCAAACAACCCAGCTCCCGTCTGCTTTTCCGCGACTCATTGCCCAGGCAGTGCTCTTCATCGTCGCCTGCTTCGCGCTCCAGTCAGGTTCCGCCCGGGCCTCCGCCGAAGACACCCCTCCCCGGCCCGACACAATTGAAATCCATGAGAAAGCGGCCGCCTTTTTACAAGAGGGTCAACCGGACGAATCAATCCGCCTTCTGCAGGAACTCACCAAACATGGCCCCCTGACCGCCGCCGCCGATTTCCTCCTCGCCACGGCCCACCACGATCTCGGCGACGAAGCCCGGGCCATCCTCCACTGGCGGCGGGCCCTTTCCAAAGATCCACGCCTCACGGAAGCGGCCTCCAACATCCGCCAGGTGGCCTCCAAACTCGGAATCCCGCAACCACTGCCCCCCGATGACTGGCGGGCACACCTCACCACCATCCCGCGAACCAGGCTCGTCGCCGCCACAATCGCAACCGCCTGGATTGTCGTCATCGCCCTGATCGCCGCCTGGTGTGCAAACCCCCCCGCAAGAAACAACCTTCAGATCATCGCCGCAGGCGCTCTCATCCTCAGCCTGTTGACCGGTGCTGCCGTCTTCGCCCACACCCTCTGGTCAGTCAACGACTCCAACCACGCCATACTTATCCAAACCCAGGACCTGCTCTCCGCCCCGGCCTCCGCCTCGGAAGCTGTCACCCCGACCCTGCCTGCCGCCACACCCCTGCTGGTCATAGCCCAAAGAGGCAACTGGTCATACGTCCGACTCTGGAGCGCCGAAAACCGCCAAACCCCCGAAGGCTGGATGCCGAATTCGGCATGGCTAACGGTCCGCCCGGATCAAATCCGAACGACGGCGGCTCCGTGACTCATCCCAGGGCACAAGCCCGAATTTCACATCATCCGCACTTTTCACGAGGTAATCCTCAATCGCCTCGGCGATCGCTGCCGCCATTTCCTGACGGAAATCGGCGCTCGCCACCAGGCGCGCTTCCATGGGATTCGACAAGTATGCACACTCCAACACCACAGAAGGAGCAGGCACCTGCCGCGCCAGAAACAAACGCGACTCCTTCACCCCGCGGTTGCGCAACCCGCAACGCTCGGCAATGCGCCGCGACAGCAATTCACCCAACTCACGACTCCGCTCGTCGTGAAATCGCCCGGTGACACGTCTCCCCTCGTCGTCCTTCCACTCAAGCTCAAGCGCTTGCGCCGGCGTATGCACAAACGCCTCCACGCCACGCACCCGGGGGCTCGAATAGCGATTCAAGTGAATCGATACAAACACCGCACCCGGGTGCTCGCGTGCGAAAGACGCCCGATCCTCGAGGTAGACCCACCGATCAGTCTCCCGGGTCAGCGCCGCCGAAATACCGCGCCCGCGAAGTGCCACGGCCACACGCAAACCCAAATCCAACACCAGCTCCTTCTCCAGCAAACCAAAAGCAACCATGCCGCCATCCGCACCACCGTGCCCGGGATCGATCACCACTCGCACCGGACCCTGCGGCCGCACACGATCCGAATGATCCGGATAGGGCTCGCCCCCAGGAATACTCGCCACAGAAGGCGAACTCACAACAGGCTCCTCCCGAGCCCCCCCAACCCCCGCACCTCCACCGCCCGTCACTCCTTCCAGCACGCTCCGTTCCACACTTCCCACTCTGGCAGACGGCTCCTCGTTGACCAACGCGCGCACCTGCATCCACATCCCCACCCCGGCCAGCCCAACCGCAAGCAGGATCAAAAGCGCCAGCGGCCGCGGCAATATCCGGTCTCCTCCCATCGCCCACCAACATGCACAATGACCACGCCGACGCAAGTAAGAATAAAACCAGGATTTATTTGCTTGCAGATTTGGGACACGGGTTGATGGTTGTGGTATGCCGAAGCGTCAGATACCGGGTGCGGACGAGGGTGGGGTGTTTCATGTGACCTCGCGGGTGGTGGATCGGCGGATGATTTTTGAGGAGGAGGAGAAGCGGCGGTTTCTTTGGCTGGCGAAGGCGTATGCGGCATTTGGCGGGCTGGAGCTTGTGACGTGGTGTGTGATGGGCAATCATTTTCATTTGCTGGTGAGGGTTCCCCCCGGCAGCGGTCGAAGGAGCATGGCTCTTACGGAAGAGCAGGTGCTGGCACGGATGGCGAGAATTTACTCCAAGTCGGAGATGGAGGATTTCCGTTGTGTGCTCGGAGCCTGCGGGCGGGCAGAGGGCCGCAAGGCTCTGCTGGATGTCCATCGCCGCCGCATGGGCAGGCTTTCGGTGATGATGCAGGGGGTGAAGCAGCGGTTTTCGAGGTGGTATAATCTGACCACAAATCGCACGGGCACATTGTGGGAGGAACGCTATCATTGCGTGGTGATTCAGGAGCGCCTGCCGGATGGGCACGAGACTGGCTTGGGGCGTCTGGCCGAGGTGGTGGCTGCCTACATTGATTTGAATCCGCTGCGGGCAGGATTGGTTGAAGTGGCGGATGCCTATGAGTGGAGCGGCCACGGAGCGGCCTGCCGCGGGGATGGGGTGGCGGCGGCGGGCCAGCGGCTGCTTCATGGAGTGAACAAAAGGGGGATACGCTGGTGCACACGCCTCGCGCGAGAGATGCACGAGAGTTTACTGGCGGCGGAGTGGGAGGGTGTTTGCGCGCGCACTGGGAGGCGAGGCGGAGCGGCAGCGGTGCGGCAGGGCGTGTTTTCCGGGGCCCATGTTCTGGGATCCGCCGCCTACGTGCGAAAGCTGCGCGGGCACACGCCTGGAGGAAAGCCGAGGGTGGGCCGGAAGCTTGAGGGGCTGGGGTGTGACATGGAGGGATGGAGTCCTCGTGCCTACGGGGCTCGGCATGATTCCGGTGGCGGTGGTTGCGTTTTGAAAAATCCGGGTAAGGGTGCGGGATGAAACGCTGCGCACGCCAGGCCGGTGGTAGTTTGTCAGTTGTGGTTCAAGCAGGTCGGCAAAGGAAGGGGATACAGTGAGTCGAAGTATTCGCGATTCCGCCCCTTTCGAGATCGCGGGGACCACTGTGGACCCCGGCATCCGGCGAACGGTCGAGGTGCCGATTAGCCGGTTTTCAGACCACACGCCGGTGACGATGTCAGTTCATGTGGTTCATGGCAGGCGGCGTGGGCCTGTTTTGTTTGTGAGCGCGGCGGTGCATGGCGACGAGGTGCTGGGGGTGGAAGTGGTGCGGCGGCTGCTGCGGGCACCGGGTCTGCGATCTCTTCGGGGCACCCTGCTGGCGGCACCGATCGTGAATGCGTTTGGTCTGATCAACCACTCGCGTTACCTGCCTGACCGCCGGGATTTGAATCGGAGTTTTCCGGGCAGTCCCACTGGCTCCCTGGCGGCCAGGTTGGCTCATTTGTTCATGGAGGAGGTCGTAGCACGTTCGGATTTTGGGATTGACCTGCATTCAGCGGCGATCCACCGGACCAACCTGCCGCAAATCAGGGTTTCTCCCTCAAAGCCGGCGACGTTGCGACTAGCGTCGGCATTTGGGGCTCCGGTGATTCTCAAATCGCAGGTGCGGGACGGTTCCATGCGGAAGGCGGCGCAGGAGCGGGGTGTGGACGTGTTGGTTTACGA
>SLCJ01000216.1 GCA_007125835.1 Verrucomicrobiales bacterium
CCTGCATCGCGTGGTTTCACGCCGGTGCCCTCGTGCGTGAAGCCGCCGAAGTCCAGCAACGGGCTTCCCACGGCCAGCAGATGGGAGAATGTTTCCACGGGGGGGGGGTCGGCATTCATGCCGTAATTCCACATCGAGAAATTCGGCGCGCTCACCAGAAAACGTCCTTCCGGGTCATCGGGCACCACCCGGAATGGCGACCCATAGTAGCCGAAACTGGTGGTGATCGGAGCATAAAAATTGGCCACGATCGGGAGCGTGTAATCCGCGACCTGCTCCACCACCATCAGGTCGATGCCAAGACCGGTGGCCGCCAGCGTTGAACTGCGAAAGCCACCGTGAATCGCCGCCGGCCGCCACCGCGCCCGCAGCAGCAGGTCGCCGTCCATTTGCGGGCTTTCGAGCACGACCCGGCGCAGCAGGCCCAGTTCAGGCCGCCCGTTGAGGTTGGCGAGTTCGAGTTCAAAGAAGCGGATCGCCTCTGCGGTTGTTCCGGCGTCCTGCACGTTGAATGAAAGGTTCCACGGCTGGGCGGTGGTGCCGTCGGACGCGACAGTGGTCACGTGTTGTTCCTCGTCGCCGAGGCGGACGATTACTTCCACGCCGGAGTGCGGGGTTTCCAGAAAAACACCGGCGTCCCATGTCCCTTCGTTCACGGGTAGAACCGGCCATTGAATCCGCTGCCCAACGGCCTGGATGTTCGCCACTGCGCCCCATGTTCGGTTGTTGTTGAATTCCGCCCCGGGCAACGAGTCATCGATCGACTCCTCTACATTGCGTGGGCCGTGCGGGTGGAAGAAGCAGGTATCTGGCGTGAGGATCAGCTGCCCTCCCGCCGCCCGGTGGCCATGGACCAACTCGCGGTATTCGGAGGTCGCCGAAAGCTCCACCACTTCCACTGGACCCAAAGATGTCGAATCAGGATGATCCGCGTGCGTCGCATGGCAGAGGAGCAGGCTCGCCGCCAGCCCCCACGCGCCAGCCTCCAGGCAGCTGGACCGCTGGTGGCGGCGGGACCGCCCGTCCCCTCCTGCCTCGCAACTCCGTGTCATGACCCCCTCCGAACTTCACCCCGAACCACCACCTTACCAAGCCATCCTGCGCGCTGCGACGCCACACCCGAAAAGCTCTCGGCCGAAAGGCGCGTGATGCGGAAGGTCACCGGATTTTCCTGTGCAGGAAGGTGGGAAAGATCGATGGTGATGTCTTTCGACTCCTCGGAATGAATCGCGCTGGATTCCTTCGAGCGCACGGAGGGCCCCTCAATCAAACCAACGCGGGCCTGGTGCTCATCTACGCTCCAGGTCAGAGCGTAGTCCCATTGCGTGTCGTTGGCGCTGAGGACGGTGGCCGCCCCCACATCGACGACAAGGGCTGTGAAAGCAATCGCTATGCCGCCTCTTGGGGATAAGGTAAATTCCCAGAATGGGGCTGCGTAATTACCTTCGCCAGGCGAGCGACCGGAAAACCCGAACACCCCTTCGGGCAGCAGCCCGCGGGCGCTGACTCCGAACTCATTGGCTTGTGGTCCCTCTGCGGTGCCACGAATCGCCTCCGCTTCCACACCTTGCGCCCGCCAGGTGGCTGGCGAGACAACGGTGGCCCCGTCGCGCTGCAACGCCAGCATGTCGAAGCGCAACAACTCTTCGCTTTCCCCGGCAGCCAAAGGCGAAGCCACTGTGATCCACATCGCCACCAGCACCGTCCGAAGTGCAAGGTTCATTTTTTGGCAAGCAAGAGTTGTCATGTGTCTGATGAATTGCGGACCCCTGTGTCGCTTTCCGGCGTGTGGTTGGTTTCCCGGGGGGAGTTTTGCCATCTGCTCTTTTCTTTCCTTCTCTTTCCTTGCCCGGAATACCCTCGAAATACCTCCGATGCGAGGGAATTCAGCGTTTGCGTCTTAGCAAGGCCAGCAGGCCGAGACCCGCAAGCAGGGCACTTGTTGGCTCGGGTATGGCGTTGAGGGTGAGGTTGTCGATGCCGCCACCGCGTTGTGTCCATGTCCCGTTGGTGCCTCCCTGATTGATTACTTCGATGCGAAATGTGGTTGCCTCGGTGCGATCCGGGAGAGCGGACAGGTCGGCCGTGAGCCCAGTGACGATCACTTCACGATCGGTGGTGTTTGCCTGAGGTCCGCTCACCGTTGCAAGCACGCTTTCAAAGTTGTTCACATCCCAGCGGATCACGTAATCGACTTCGGCTGTGCCACCGGCGAGATTCATTCGCGCAAAGGCGTCGAATCGAAGTGAGGCAAAGGACATCGTAAATTCAGGTTCCGGTGTCACCGTAAACTGCCAAAAAGGCGTCTCGTCCAGTGCCCTGTGGGAAAAGGTGTTCCAATTGTTTTCCGATTCGGCTGGGAATTCGTTCTGTTGGCCGAAATCGCCGGAATTCGAGGAACCGTTGTGAAACGAGGCGAGATAGCCGGCGGTGATGTTGGCATTGATCAAACTAGGCTCGGCCAGCCTGTTGATATCCGGATTCGCGGAGGTGGTCATCGTCTCCATATCGTAGGATACGAGGACGAAGGCTTGGGCTGTGGATGCCATGGCGGCCATCCCGGCGAGGGCTGCTATATGGTGTAGGGTTGTTTTTTTCATTGGTGGGTGCGTGTTTTTGGTGTTCTTAGTGTTCTTGGAAAGAGAAGTGAGAAGTGTGGATCATTCGTCAGCAGGTGCGACAGCAAGGCGGGCGAACATTCGCTCCTCTCCGGGTGGCAGGCTGAGGGAAATCTCCGTCACATCGTCGGTGTCCGGCACGGCGGGCGTCCAGATGACAAGGTCCGATGAAGTTTCGATGGTGAAGGTGATGTCGCCATTGGCCACCGCATCCGCTCCCTTGGCGAAAACCAACAGGCCATCTTCAAACAGGCCGACCGATCCACGGGCCACGGTGGGATCGAGCCCGAGAGCATAGTTCACCCCGTTGGCGATGCCGTCTCCGGAGAAGTCGCCATCGAAGGGCTCGCCGGCAATTCCATTGGCCGCAGCCCAGAAGGCAAATCCCGA
>SLCJ01000328.1 GCA_007125835.1 Verrucomicrobiales bacterium
CGCGCCCACGAAAGCGCCAGCGTCAGACCAAAGGCGAAAAACAGAAACACGCATTTGGTCAGGGTGGGGGAGACCAGGCAGCGGATGGCCAGCGCCACCGCCAGCGAAGCAAGCAGAATGTCAATCCACAGACTCATGCCTCCTCTCCCTCCTTTCCGGGGGCCTCCTCCCCCTGCTCGCGCGCAAAGCGTGCGATCAGGTAGCAGCTTGTCGAACTGGCCAGCAGTGTGAACAACCAGATGAAGAAAATTTTCAGCGCCGCCCACGGACAGCCGATATGGATTGCCATCCCGGCGGCCACCAGGCCCAGGCCTAGGTTGTCCGCCTTGGTCAGTGCGTGCAGCCGCGTGAACAGGTCAGGCAGCCGCAGCAAGCCAAGCGTGCCCGCCAGAAAAAAGAAGCAGCCCGCAGTGATCGGGACCACCGCCACAATGCCAGCCAAGCTCATCGCCCACCCCCTTCCTTGTCCGCTGCTGTCTTTTTCCCCGGCCACACTCGCACCAGACAAACCACCAACAGCACCGCCAGCACATTGAATGTGATCGCCACATTCAACAGCGTCAGTTCGGGCCGCGCTCCCGCCAACACAATCAGAATCGCCATGCCTGTGGTGCCGAAAAGCTGGGTTGTCAGCAGCCGGTCGGCCAGCGTCGGTCCACGCCACACCCGCACCAACCCTGCGCATACGGTGGCCAGCAGAAAGAGCACAACGATGTAAAAGAAAATCTGCATATAATGGGGGCGATTTTGTAGTGTTAACTTCTTTTTGTTTTTCCCGGATTTGCCGGTTCGCCCTTTCAGCGACGATCCGTTTTGATTACGTTTGGAAATCGGCTGGCCATGATTCGATTTTCAGGAAACCTTTTTCTGCCGCCGCCAACAAGGCATTTTCGAGTGGTTTGCCCCCACACGCAGAACCAGCGGCATCCACCCTTGCCCTGGCCTGCGGCCGCCCCTACTTTGACCCGTCCGCTCGCAAAAACCCGGACTTTTCCTTCCCATGACTCAATCCGAACCATCCCAACACATCGGCATCCTCACCAGCGGCGGCGACTGCCCCGGACTCAATGCAGCCATCCGTGGCCTCGGCAAGGCCGCTCGCGACCGTTTCGGCATGCGCGTGACCGGCTTCCTCAATGGCTTCCGGGGGCTCGCCCAGGATCAGAGCCTGGAACTCGACAGCGCCATGCTCTCGGGCATCCTCACCGATGGCGGCACCATACTCGGCACCAGCCGCGACAAACCACACCGCATGGCCATCGGCGGCAAAACACTCGACATGACCGACGCCGTGGTCGCCACTTACCACCGCCACCATCTCGACGCCCTCGTGTGCCTTGGTGGCGGCGGCACGCAGAAAAACGCGAGACGGCTGATCGACGCGGGGCTCAACGTCGTCACCCTGCCCAAGACCATCGACAACGACATCGCCGGCACCGACCGTTCCTTTGGCTTCGACACCGCCCTGCAGATTGCCACCGAGGCCGTCGACCGCCTGCACTCCACCGCCACCAGCCACGAGCGAATCATCGTCGTCGAGGTCATGGGGCACCGCGCCGGCTGGCTCGCCCTTGAAGCGGGTATTGCCGGCGGGGCCGACGTGATCCTGCTGCCGGAAATCCCCTACGATATCGAAAAGATCGCCACAGCCATCCGCGGTCGTACCCAACGCGGCAAGCGTTTCAGCATTGTCGTGGTGGCCGAGGGTGCCATGTCGGTGACCGAGGCCGCCGAGGTTGACACGCTGATCAAGGGACGCGACAAGGCCGACTCGAAGAAAAAGCGTGCGCAGTTCTCGGAGGAACTCAATCATTTCCACAGCCAGCACGTGGGTCATACCATCCGGCTGACCCAGCAACTTGAAAAGCTAACCGGCCAGGAGTCGCGGCTCACCATCCTGGGTCACCTTCAGCGCGGCGGCACCCCTTCCGCCTACGACCGGGTGTTCGCCACCTGGCTGGGCACCGAGTGCGCCTCGCTGCTCCAATCCCGCAAATATGGCGTTATGCTCGGGCTCGAGGGCAACCAGCTCAAACCCGTGCCCATCGCTGATGTGGCCGGGCAGAAAAAACTCGTGCCCCCCGACCACCCGCTGGTCGAAGCCGGGCGCCTGGTCGGCACCTCCTTCGGGGACTAAGCAGATGGAATCCGTCGCGCGCGGCCGTCGGCCCACCGGAATGCCACGGCGTTATTCCGTCCGCGCACCGAGGCGCTCGACGCGATAGCCGCCGCGCGCCCGGTCCCGGATATACATCAGCCCGAAAATCAGAGCGATCACAGCCGCGATGGGCGTGATGAGCAGCAGCGTTCGCTGTCCGCCTGCCGCCTCGGCCGGCCCCAGGATCTCGTTCGCCCTGCCGGGCGCGTCATCGGCGACCGGCACCTGGCCAATCTCGCGCAACGCCACCGGCACGGCTGTGCCGACAATGCGGTTTTCGTTTGCCTCAAAGTCGGCGATCGCGGCCCGGATCACGGGCAGGGCGCGTTCGATGTCTTCTGGCCGGTAGGCGATCCCACGCTCGAGAATGTCCTCGGGGGTCAGACTGCCAATTTCAGCCAAGCGGGCCGCGAACACATCTTCGGCCTGGCGCAGCACCGCCGCCGTCTCTTCGCGCGCTTCCTCATCGAGGTGCTGGGAAATCCGCACGTCCGCCAGCTGCCCGATTCCCGGCGTGCCAATGAACCCGGCCACCCCGAGCCCGGCCCCCATGGTGAGCACAATGCCGAGCGATCCGGTTTGCGGCAGGCGCTCGCTCACCAGTCCAACAATTGTCGGGAAGAAGAAGGCCACCCCGATGCCGAAGCAGGTCGCGGCCAGGAAAGCCATTAAGGCGCCCTCGGCCTGCGAATACAGAAGCAGCGAGATGCCCGTGACCACGCCGGCGAAGCACAACATGCCGGGAGGCGACAGCCGGTGCACAAAGGCCCCCGCAAACACACGCAGCAATATCATGATCACGCTCGTCCACGCCATCAACAGGATGGCCTGACCACCCAGC
>SLCJ01000230.1 GCA_007125835.1 Verrucomicrobiales bacterium
ACCGCCTGCCCGTGCAAACCGTCGTCTGCGCCTACGATGAACGGGTAATCCGCGACGCCATCCGCCGCGAACTCGGCCGCGGCGGCCAGGTGTTCTTTCTCCACAACCGGGTCGGCACGATTTCCCGCGTCACGAAAAGGCTGGCCGAACTTGTGCCCGGGGCCAAAGCCATCTTCGGCCACGGCCAGATGGACCGCCATGAGTTGGAGGATGTGATGCACATTTTTGTCCGGAGGGACGCCGACATCCTGGTCGCCACCACCATCATCGAATCGGGGATCGACATCCCCAACGCCAACACCATCCTCATCGACCGAGCCGACCTCTTCGGACTCGCCGACCTCTACCAACTTCGCGGAAGGGTGGGACGGTCGGAACACAAGGCCTACGCCTACCTCTTCCTCCCCCGCCAAGGCACCGCCACCGGCAACTCGCGCCGCCGCCTCAATGCCATGAAACAATACGCCGCCCTGGGCTCCGGCTTCAAGGTAGCCATGCGCGACCTCGAAATCCGGGGTGCCGGCCACCTCCTCGGCACCCAACAAAGCGGTCACATCGCACGCATCGGCTTCGAGCTCTACTGCCAAATGCTACGCCAGTCCGTAGCCAGGCTAACCGGTCAGCGTGCCAAAGGTCAGACCGACGCCCTGCTCTACTCCGACGAAATCGCATGGTCGGAATCCGCCCTCGCCGCCACCCCGGACGCCGCCCCTGCCTTTCTGCCGCCCGACTACATCGGCGAATCCTCCCTACGCCTCCAAGCCTACCGCGAACTCGCCGAATGCCAGACGATCCGCGAACTGCGCAAACTCCAAACCGCATGGCGCGACCGCTTCGGGGCATGGCCGCCCCCCGCCACCAACCTGCTCGTCACAAGCGCCATCCGCATCCTCGCCTCACGCGCCGGCATCTCTGTAGTCGAAATCCGCGATCGCAAACTGATGCTCACGCGCAACCGCGAGTTCATCCAAATCGAGGGGCGGTTTCCACGTCTCGAAGCCACAAACCCCGCCGCAAGGCTCATCGAAGCTCGTGACTGGCTCCGGCAACTGTAGGCCTGAACTCCTGTGGTGGAGACCTTTTGAAAAAATCACTGCATTCTCAAGGGGGAATGACCGGAGACCCCCCCGAACAGCGAAAGAAGAGCTAGGCAACCCCCGACCACCCATCGCGCTCCAGTTGGCGGTCGAAAGCTTTGGAACGATTGGCATAGAAGGGCCACCGCGATGCCTCCGCCTCGCCCGGAAGATACCGCCAGTGCTTGTACATCCACAACCATGGCGCGGGGTCCTCACGGATCACCGGCTCAAACGCCTCCCAGCAACGCCGCGCCACCTGGTGGGGTGAGTCTTCAGGCGTGAAATACAAAGGACACCCAATGTCAAAACGATAGCGCCCACCCGCCTCCGGCCGACACATTGCCGGAATCACCGGACACCCCGTGCGCGCCGCCAGAGCAGCCGGTAGCACCGTGACCGACAACGGCATGCCAAAGGCCTCAACAGTGGTGGCCGTCTTCCCCGGCTTTGTCGTCAGGTCAGGCAGCAAGCCGGCGTGACTCCCCCGCTTGATCAATTTAAGCAAACGCAAAAACGCCCGCTCCTGGGGAATTACTGAATTGCCGAATCGGGACCGCTCGGCGGCAAAAAGCGGAGTGATTCTCGGATTCTTGAAATCCTGGGCAATCACCGTCAGACCAGGAGGCCAAAGGGAGGCCATCCACTCAAAATTTCCATAGTGCGGCGTGATGAACAGGGCCCCGCCCCGGCAGGCCTCCTCCACCACACCCTGATCGGCATAGATGTAACGCGTCCAGGCCTCACGCCGACGCCGGTCCAGGCGCCTGCTCCAGAACAAATCCAGAAACGTGCACGCAAATTGACAGTAGGACTCGGTGGCAAGGGAACGAAGCTCGTTTGCCGGGTAGCGGCCCGGAAATGCCGCCTCCAAATTGGCCATGGCCACATTCAGACCACGCCTGTCAACCCGCGCCGCCAGGCGCCCCGCCATCCCTCCCAATCCCCAAACCGCCTGCCGAGGCAGCAACGCCACACTCCGCCCCACACCCCATACCCCCAACCATTCAAACACGTGCCGCAGACGGCGGGAAGGCGAAAACGATGAATTCATGGCAAAAAAGACAAATTTACACGATTTTCTTCTTTTAGCGGGGCCCGCTTTTGTCCATTATGGAGAAGTATGAATAAGAAAGCCCTTGAATCGGTGCTGGAAGCAATCCTCTCGCAACCTACCGCCCCTTTCCACGAATATCACGTGCGATCTGCCATCCTAGCCCAACTCAAAGGGCTGAAACGGGTGAAAACCTCCTCGGACCCCTTTGGCAACGTGCTGGCACGCTACAAAAGGGGCAGGGCAAAGGCCCGCTGGATCGTCGGAAGCCACATGGACCACCCGGGCTGGGTGCGCACAAAAGGAGGCGGATTTGCTTTCCTCGGCGGCGTCCCAGAAGGACACCGCACCGAAAATGCCGAGCGCGTCGAATGGTTCGATGCTTTCGGCATGTGGGAGCTGCCAGCCTATGAACGCTTCAATGGCAGCGTCAGAGCCCGCGCATGTGACGACCTCGTCGGCTGCGCGATTCTGGTCGCCGTCCTTCAGGAACTCGAAAAGCGCGACGTTTCGGCCGATTTCCACGTCCTCTTCACCCGCGCCGAGGAAGTCGGATTTGTCGGCATGAAATACTTTCTCGAATCAGGTCTGTTCCCCGAAGGCACCTGCTTCATCAGCCTCGAGACGAGCGCTGCCACCGGCGGTGCCGAAATCGGCCAGGGCCCAGTCATTCGGGTCGGCGACCGCCTCTCCTCCTTCGACCCCCCAACCGTCGCCACTCTCGAAGCCGTGGCTAGGGACCACAACATCCCCACCCAGAGACATCTGCTCGACAAAGGAACCTGCGAGGCCTCCGCTGTGCTCGCCCACGGCATCCCCGCCGCCGGAATCTCCGTGCTCCTCGAAAACTACCACAATTGCGGCCCCGGCACCGAAATCGCCGCCGAAAGCGTCGCCATCGACGACGTGTTCCACGCCGCCAAACTCGTCGCCGCCCTCGCCGTCGATGCCCCAGACCCCTCCGACCCCGCCACAAAACTCCGCAAACGCATGAACGAACTCGCCACAAAACAAGCCATCCACGCAAGGGAATCCGTCAAGTCCTGGCAGGACTTCGGGGGATAACCCCTCCCCCTCTTAAGTTGCGGACCTGACCCACAACTTTTTTTAAGTTGCATTATATGCCTTGGAACGGAATCCTTCGGTCTAAGGTTGCTCTACCTTCTGGTCCTCGGAACCCAGTTGACACATCCCTCTTCAAGCACAAGTCTGTTGCATTTTCCTCGGCCCATTTTTTGGGCCCGTCCCGTATAATTTTAAGTGTTGCAACCTCTGATTGTGGTAAACGAAACCCACCTGACTGGAGAAGTTTGCCCCCCGGATTTCCGTGATTGCCTAAGTTATCCCTCTGCGCCCCCAAAATTTACCACGGCATTCGGGTAGGCTGATCCGGGGAGGCCCCAGCCGCTCTCGCTGCCGCTGCTTTGTCCCGACCCCTGCACCGGCCAACCTGCAGAAGATCGCTTTGACGCCCAATCGATATACCAATGGATGCGTGCTGCCCCCACATTCGGCAGGGAGCTCTCAGGGGCCCAATCGCCACATCCTGTCCCGGCCGAGTTTGGCACTGATTCGGAACAACCATTCCAAAGGCGATGCCATGACATTTGGGCCGATGCACAATGGCACTCAAGCCACCACATCTCAGCCCACCTGCGACTTCACCCAGTCCGGCCCCAACGAGCGGCCCTTCGTCAGCGCCTCGCACCGCTCACCCATCCGTAGGAAAAGATTCAACTCCCTAGGCTCTGATACGACAGACATCTCTGGAGGACGCGCTCCAGGCGGATCTGTCGATTGGTTCCCCGCAGAACTTCGGGAAGCGCCGGGAATGTTTCTTGTTTTCTCGCCTTCCTTCATACCTCGTTTCCAAGACAAGTCGCCATCCACAGTTTGCGCTCGATCTCGAAAGAGAGCCCTTTCAAGCATACTTCGATGCATGGCGAGAAGGGCGTCGTCGTCCTTGTTCAGGGTCGCTTCCTTCCCCCAGAGCAGCCGGATTCCGAACACTCCTTCTTCATCTCCACGAAGAGCCGCTCCGAACCCACTCCAGTCGCTATCATCGGCATTCTCCACCACTCCCGCACGCACGGGATTGAGATCGATATAACCCGCCACAAACCGAGCGAGCAAGCCAAGACCGCCGCCATCCAGGCCCCCATTGTGGGAAAGCATGACGCTGTGAAAACGTCCTTCCCAGAGAGTCCCCTCGCGGTCGTTGCGGCAGTTGAACCACTGTGTGAAGCGCTGTTTGAGAGTCTTGACAAAATCACTCAGGCTCCCCATCCGGGCGCGGTAAGGAGCAAGGAACACGCGGCGGGCCGAAGCACTCTCCATGCGCTCCCAGATTCCGCTCAGATGGCGCATTCGCTGCGGGGAGTATATGTGCTGCATTCGTGCGAGCACCTCTTCGTCCGAAAAAGAGTCGGCATCAAGTGGCTGAACCCGCACCAGCAAGTGGAAGTGATTGCCCATCAGGCACCAGCTCACCAAGTCGATTCCAGCAAAAGCCGCACCGCCCTTGATGATTTGCATGAACTTGCGGCGTTCGCGTTCGCCAAAAATCACCCGCCGATCCACCACTCGGGAGCAGACATGATAGAGACCGGACTGACCTGCATCGGCTAGTATTCGTGGCTGGCGCATGGCAGCAAGCTACACGAAATTCGAGAGAATCAAAGAAAAAGTAGATGGGTCAGGCCCAGAATCTATTTTTTGTGGCGTGGGTGGGGTGATTGGGTAGAGTGGGCGGATGCTTGGGGATTTGACGCGAAAGATGAGAGGGGGTGCTGATTTGGAGGGGGGTGAGGCGGCGGCAGCGGCGCGCATGCTGGCGGATGATGGGCTTGGTCTGGCGGATCGCGCGAATTTTCTTGAGGCACTGTCGGCTAAAGGGGAAACGGCGGAGGAGATTGAGGGGTTTGCGCGTGTTTTCCTGGAGATGGCGGTGGATCCGGGTGTGGATGCGGGCGGATTCGAGGGACCCACGCTGGACATTGTGGGCACTGGAGGGGATAGATTGAATTTGTTTAATGTGAGTACGTCCGCGATGTTTGTGCTGGCGGGGGGCGGGGGGGTCATATTGAAGCATGGGAATCGTGCGATCACCAGCCGCAGCGGAGGAGCGGATGTGTTGGAGGCGTTGGGCGTCTGCCTGGAGGTGCCGCCGGCTCGTTTTGGCGAGGTGGTGCGGGAGACGGGCATTGGTTTTTTGTTTGCCCCGGTTTATCACCCTGCTTTTCGGGCGATTGGTCCGGTGCGCAAGCATTTGGCAGAAAGAGGGGTGCGGACGATATTCAATTTGCTGGGGCCCTTGCTGAATCCGGCGCGGCCGGAGCATCAGTTGATTGGCGTTGGGGCGGAGTCAGTGGGTCCGGTTTTCCGCGAGCAGATGAAGAGGATGGACCGGAAGCGCGCGTGGGTGGTGTATGGCCGGACGGAGGAGGGTCTCGGCATGGACGAGGTTTCCCTTTGTGCGGCCTCGTCGGTTTGGAGTTGGGAGCGGGGCGCAGGTGGGCGTGAATTTTCAGTGGATGCCGGCGCAGGGGGGTTGGAGCGGGCTGGTGTAGCGGAGCTTCGGGGCGGCGATGCCGAGGAGAATGCGAGAATCCTGCTCAGTGTGCTGGATGGCTCAGAGAGCGGCGCTTACCGGAAGATGTGTGAGTTGAACGCGGCGGCGGGATTTGTGGTAGCGGGTCTGGCTGGTTCCTTGTCGGAGGGAGTGGAGTTGGCCCGTGAGTCGATTGAGAGCGGCCGGGCGCTGGCGAAAGTGGAGGCGCTTGTCGAGGCCACGCGGAAGCACTCCAGTTAGGCATTTTGTTTTTTCTCGAGATCGCCGAGCAGCGAGGCGATCTGCTGTCGTGCCTCGGCAGCGGTGGTAGTGGGATCCAGGGCGGGGCCGAAAGCTACGCTGACGGATTTTGGAATGCGGGGTAGGCCGGTGAAGGCGCCTTTTCCGGAGTAAGAGAACCAGGATCCCCAGAGACCGATGAGCGCGGCGGGCACCACTGGCCGGGGTTGGCTGCGGAGGATGATTTCCATGCCGCGTTGAAACTCACCGAGTTTGCCGTCGGGAGAGAGCGCACCTTCGGGGAAGAGGCAGATGACTTCGTTTGCTTCGAGGGCGGCGGCGGCTTTTCGCAGCGCGTCTTTTGCCTTGGAGGGGGAGATGGGGATGGCACCGAAGATATCGAGAAACCAGGTGAAAAAGGGGATGCGATAGAAGCGTTCGTGCATCAGGAAGCGGATCGGGCGCGGGCAGGCGGTGGAGAGGATGAAGGCGTCGATGAAACTGACGTGATTGGAGACCAGCAACACGCCGCCTTTCTCCGGGAAGTGTTCTTTGCCGGTGACCCGTATGCGATAGACGAGGCGGATCACCGGCAGGATCAAGAGGCGGAAGAAGTCGCCGGGGAGGAGGCGCGTGACATAGATAGCCACGATGCCCGCAGCGAGGCCGATCAGGGCGAACTGCCAGCTAACCGGCACGCCGCTTTGAATCATGGCGAGCTGGCACAGGGTAGCGGTAATCATACCGATGTTGTTGAGGATGTTGACGCTAGCCAGGAGTCGGCCGCGTTCGTGTTCGGGGGCAATTTCCTGAAACAGGGCGAAAAGCGGGATGTACCAGAGGGCGGAGGTAGCGCCCAGCAGGGTCAGACCGATCATGAATGTGGGGGTGCCTGGCGGGGCGAAGGCCACAAAAAGAGCGCTGGCGGCCATGAGGAGACTGCCGAGCGGGATCAGCCCCAGTTCGGTGCGGCGGCGGCTGAGCAGGGCGGCGAGCATGGAGCCAAGGGCAATCCCACCGCTCGCGCATGCGACCATGACGGAGGCGGACGAGCCCATGCCGGCACCGCCACCGGTAAGGTCGAGAGCGACCTGGACGATGATCAGCTGCACCATGGCGCCGGCGGCCCAGAAGAAAGTTGCGCCGATGGCGCAGCGGCGGATGGCGGTGCGTTGGAACAGGTGCGCCAGCTCGCCGAAGTGGGCCCACAACAGGCGGGCTTGTAGCGGGGTATCGGGTCGCTGGGCAGGGGTGTGACGGACGCCGAGTGCCAGCGCGAGTGCGATGAGGGTAGCCCCTGCGAGAATCCAGATGGGCCCTGTGGCGGCTAGCCAGGGGGCGCTGGCATCGTCGGCGCCGGCATCGAGCGCATTCCGGAGGCGTGAGTCGTACCACCATCCTCCGAGGAATGTGCCGCCGAGAATGGCGAGAATCAGAGACATCTGGATCCAGCCATTGGCGAAGGAGAGCCGCGCCGGTCCTACCAACTCCTTGATGATGCCGGTTTTTGTGGGGCTTAAGAGTGTGGATTGGACGGCGAGGAGGAAGAATCCGGCGGTGGCGGGCCAGAGCGAGCGGGTTTGCACGCAAAGGGCGATCAGAATGAAAACCAGAGTTTGCAGCAGCAGGGTGCCAACAATCACGCGGTTTTTGGGAAAGCGGTCAGCCAGCCATCCTGCCAAGGGGGAGAAAAACAGGTAGGGTAGGATCATCAACGCCAGGAGAACATGCTGGTAGTGGCGGTGGGGGCCGGCCACGTCGGCCATTTGGGCGGCGACGGCGGTGCCCAGTGGCAGCAGGATAAAGCGGACGGTGTTGTCGTTGAAAGCGTTCTGGGCCTGCAGAGCGAGGAGGGCGCGAAATGACCAGCGCGAGCGTTTGTCCGGCAGGGGAACGGGGGCTGAGGTCGTGTGGTCGTTGGGGCTGGCAGGCATGGGGGTAGATCGGGTGGGGGCGGCGGGTTATGCCGCGAGCGTGCCTGTGGCGGTGACCCATTTTCCTCGAACGACTTTGCGCGATAGGGCGAGGCGGTGCTCCTCGATGCCGATGGCGACGTCCTCCCAGTGCTCGGTGAGGATGCCGGAAAGGATCCATTGACCTCCGGGTGCCAAGGATGCGTGCAGCGCGGGCATGGCCTTGATCAGCACATTGGCAAAGACGTTGGCGACGACGATGTTGTATGAGCGTTCGGGATTCCAGGAAGTGATGTCGAGTTGTTTCCAGGAAATCCCAGAGACCTGGTTGGCTCGGGCATTTTTGCGGGCAACGCGAAGGGCGAGTGGGTCGAAATCGCAGGCGAAGACCGGAGATGCTCCCCACAAGCGGGCGGCCAGCGCGAGAATGCCGGTGCCGGTACCCAGGTCGGCCATGGCCGGCGCGGAGGGATTTTCGCGGTTGTGGCGGCGGATGGTGTCGTGGAGGAGGCGCAGGCAGGTCGAGGTGGTGGCGTGGTCGCCGGTGCCGAAAGCGAGATCCGGCGGGATGTGGAGGAGTGGGGTGGGGGCCTCGGCTTCGCGGAGGCGTGCGGCGGTGGCCTCATCGCCGCCGTGATAGACGACCAATCGACCGCGGACCCGAAGCGGGCGGGCGGGCGGCGGCGTGGCGGCGGCCCAGTTTTCCATTTGCAGCCGTCTCAGGGAACCACCGAACTGCTTTTGGATCCGGCGCGCATCCTCTTCCTTGGCCACATATACTTCGAGGCGAAAGCTGCGGGACCCGGGCAGGTCCGTGAACACGGCATTGGTCTGGCCAAGACCGTGGAAGCGT
The DNA here is from genome assembly GCA_007125835.1 of Verrucomicrobiales bacterium. Classification (GTDB taxonomy): domain Bacteria; phylum Verrucomicrobiota; class Verrucomicrobiia; order Verrucomicrobiales; family SLCJ01; genus SLCJ01. Next base: position 8,687 of record SLCJ01000230.1, read on the forward strand.
TCCTCCCACGCGTCGCGCCATTTGGATGAGGCAAGCCGACTCCAGACAAACATTGTGAATCATGCCCGAGGAAGAGGCATGTTCCAAATAGAAAAACGACCTCCGCCGTCTGGAAATTCGCGGCAGGGTTTAGAACGGGATGTCGTCGTCCGGATCGCTGGCGGGTGGCTCGTCGTCGAAGCTGCGGCCGCCGCGGTTGTCGCGTTCGCTGCGGTTGTCGCGTTCGCTGCGGTTGTCGCGGCGCGGGCCTCCTCCCTCGCCGTAGGATCGTCCGCCTCCTCCCTCGCCCTCGCCCCGCCCGCCGAGCAGTTGCATGGCTTCGCCGACCACCTTGAGCTTGGAACGTTTCTGGCCGGTATTTTTGTCCTCCCAGGTGTCCATTTGCAGGCGGCCTTCGATGTAGACGGGGCGTCCCTTTTGCAAGTATTGCCCGGCCACTTCGGCCTGGCGTCCCCACAGGGTGACATCCACGAAGGTGGTTTCCTCCCGTTTTTCACCGGAGTCCGAAGAGAAAAAGCGGTTCACCGCCAGTCCGAGGTCTGTCACGGCGGTCCCTTTCGGGGTGTGCCGGACTTCGGGATCGCGGGTCAAATTGCCGATCAGAATGACTTTGTTTACATTGGCCATGTCGGGAGTTTTACCCGATTTGTTCAAGCGAACAAGCGGAAATTGTCATGCCGCCGGTGTTTTCGGCGGTGTGGCGGCCATCGCGCGCCTTCTGGGGGGGCGGACGCTGGAGCAGTCACCGTGCGAACTTTGATGAAAGTACATCGCCGCGTGCGTAGAGTGTTGAGTATGGAATTCCGCTTTGAATCGCCCGTGCCTGCTTCACGGGAAGCCTTGGAGGCTTGGCACCATGGCGCGGGCGCGCTGGGGCGGCTGATCCCGCCAACCGGTGGTGTGGAAGTGTGTGAGGCTCCGGCATCGATTGCCAACGGCGAGCGGGCGCAGCTGCGGGTGCGTCTGCTTCCTGGGATTCATGCCAATTGGCTCGCCGAGCATACTGAGGTGGAGCCCGGGGTTGGGTTTACCGATGTGCAACTCGAGGGGCCGTTCCGTCTTTGGTATCATCGCCATGAGTTCAGGGCGGACCCGTCGGTGCCCGGGGCCTCGCTGTTGGTGGATCGCGTAACCTGCGAGCCTTTCGGCGGGTTTGCCGGGCGACTGCTGGCCGGTCCGATGCTGCGTCGCCGGATTGGCCGGCTTTTCGCGTGGCGGCACCAGCGCACACGGGGCGATCTGATGCACTTGGCGCGTTGCAAGGCGGACCCGAAACACATTTTAATCACCGGGGCCACCGGCATGGTAGGGCGTTCGTTGGTACCATTGCTCAAGCAGGCCGGACACCGCATCACCACGCTTTCCCGCCACGCCTCCGGACCCGGCAGTCGGGTCTGGGACCCGGCGCGAGGCTATATCGACCTGGCAGGGCTTCCCCCCGTGGATGTGGTGGTCCATCTCGCCGGAGAGAATGTCGCGGCCGGACGTTGGACGGCCACCCGCCGCCGCGCGATCCTCGAGAGCCGCGAGCAGGGAACCGCCCTGCTCGCCCGCTCTCTCGCCGCTCTCGACCCGAAACCAGCGGCACTGGTCTGCGCCTCGGGGACATCCATCTACCCGGCTGACGGGCGTCCGCATGACGAATCCGGGCCGACGGACGCCTCCACCTTCCTCGGCCACGTGGTCGACAAATGGGAGTCCGCCGCCGATCCGGCACGCAAAGCCGGAATCCGCGTGGTTCACCTGCGGACCGGCGTGGTGCTCAATCCTGCGGGCGGAGCGTTGGCGGCGATGCTGCGGCCGTTTTTGATTGGCCTGGGCGGGCCCGTAGGCGGCGGGCGTCCGGCGATGAGCTGGATCGCCGACGAAGATTTTACCGATCTGATCCATTATTGCTGCCTTGACGAAACGATGGAGGGTGTGATCAATGCGGTTGCTCCCCAGCCTGCCAGCAGCACCGAGTTTGCCGACACACTCGGGGCCGTGCTGGGGCGACCCGCGCTGCTGCCCGTGCCGTCGGCTCCGCTGCGCCTTTGCTACGGGCAGATGGCCGATGAGACCATCCTTGCCAATCTGCATGTCGTGCCCGGCAAGTTGCTGGCGGCTGGCTTCCCCTACCGGTGGCCCTGCCTTGAAGGCGCACTCAGGCACTTGTTGATGCGCGACGTTCCCCCGGTGGCTCCGCCGAAACAAGACGCCCCAGAAGATAGTGGCGGTGCCCCGAACGATGGCGCTGCTCCCGAAGACAACACCGCCCCGCAGGATGGCACCGCGAAGGCGTCCTCCCCGCCCTGAATCCTCGGCCTGTTTCCGCCCCTGCGCCCTCGCATCCGCAATGACCCACAACGCGCCTGCCGTATCGACCCGTTGTGACAAATGGTTGTGGGCTTCTCGTTTTTTCAAGACCCGCTCTCTAGCCGCCAAGGCATGCCAAAGTGGAAAGGTCCTGCGCCAGGGGGTGGCGCTCAAACCCGCCTCCACCATCAAACCCGGCGAAACGCTGCACATTCAAACACGCTGGCTGACCCGTGAAATCCGTGTCCTGGCCGCCATCAGCCGCCGCGTCGGAGCCAAAGCAGCTTCGGAATGTTATGAAGACCTGACGCCCAGCCAGGATATTGAGGCCGCAGAAGC
>SLCJ01000262.1 GCA_007125835.1 Verrucomicrobiales bacterium
AGTTTTCAGTGATGGTGATCGGTGGGCGCGTTGGGTTACAAGTTTTAGGTTTCAAGTTCCAGGTTGTCGGATAGCGTTGCAGATTGGGGGTGGGGTGGGTTGTCCAGTGTGTTTCGGGGGGAGAGTTTTTCTTGTGTTCGGTGTATAGCCTGGCAGGGGCGCGGGTGCTGATTGCAAATACTCACGCCGCCAAGTCGTTTCATCTTTCAGGCATCAGGTTTCAGTTGCCCTTGGGCGGGGCGGCGTGATATTCGGGGGAATTTTGTGAACCTCTACCCTGAATCCGCCGATGAAGCCCGCATCTGTTGATGTTCTTGGCGAGGCCCGCCATGCCTCGCCGCTGCCCGAGGCCCGATTTCCCCAGCCTGGTCCTTGCGGGGCGGTGGGTGAAGCGGTGGTGCCGGCGCTTACGGCTTGGCCGGGTGGGCGGATGCCGGATGACTTGCTGCTGTTCGAGAGGGCGGGGCCGCGCCAGCAGCTTTATTTCGAACCGTCGAAAACACGCGCTGCCATTGTGACGTGTGGCGGCCTTTGTCCGGGGCTGAACAATGTGATCCGCTCGGTGACGAGGGAGCTGCTGTTGAGCTACGGTGTGCCGTCGGTGCTGGGCATTGTGGGCGGGTATCGCGGGTTGGATCCGTCGCGGGGTGAGCCACCGGTTGAGCTGACGGAGGATTTTGTCGAGGACATTCACCACGACGGTGGCACGGTGATTCAGACATCGCGCGGACCGGTGGATTTGAAGGTGGCGGTGGATTTTTTGCGCGAGCGTAAGATTGACATTCTTTTCACTGTAGGGGGCGACGGCACACAACGCGGGGCGAAGGCGCTGTGGGACGAGGCGAGGGCGCAGGGGTATGAGCTGTCCGTGGTGGGTATCCCGAAGACGATTGACAACGACGTGCGGCATGTGGAGCGCACGTTTGGTTATGCGACGGCGGTGATGGAGGCGGTGCATGTGATTCGGAGTGCTCATACTGAGGCGCGCAGTGTGTCGAATGGGGTTTCGGTGGTCAAATTGATGGGGCGGCATGCGGGGTTCATTGCTGCGGGGGCAACGGTGGCGAGTCAGGAGGTGAATTTTTGCCTGGTACCGGAGCAGCCATTTGCGTTGGAGGGCGAGGGTGGATTTTTGGCGGCGTTGGAGCGGCGTTTGCAGCGGAAGGATCATGCGGTGGTGGTGGTGGCGGAGGGGGCCGGGCAGGAGCATCTGGAGAGCAGCGGTGGGCGCGATGCGTCGGGTAACCTGCTGCTGGGCGACATCGGATTGTTTCTCCGCGATGCCATCGACAGGTATTTCAAGACGCGCGGAGTGGAGGCGGTGGTCCGATATATTGACCCGAGCTATCTGATTCGCGGGTGTCCGGCCAATACGGAGGACGCATTGTTGTGCGATAGGTTGGGGCGTCTCGCCGTGCACGCGGCGATGTCGGGGCGCACGGGAATGGTGATTAGTTACCTCAACGGTCAGTTCGCGCATGTGCCGATCGACATGATCAGCGGCGGCGGGCGGCAGCTGGAGCCGGCTGGGGAATTGTGGCGGGCGGTGCTTTCGGCCACGGGCCAGCCGCCGCAGTTTCAGAAGGAGTGATGTGGAGGACGGGGGGTGCGGCCCAATTCACGGCGTGGGGGCTTGCTCGAAGCGTTGGTATTCGGGGAGCAGGCGGGTGGGAAGGACAGCGGTGACGATGGCGATGTCGGCATCGTATTCGGTGGAGACGACTTTGCCCTGGCTGTGGAGGGTGGCGAGGGCGGCTCCTTCGGCGGCGGGGATGCGGTAGACGCGGCGGCGGACGCGGTGGCGCAGGAGGTTGTGGAGTGCGGCGAGGAGGTCGTCGATTCCGAGGCCGGTGCGTACCGAGAGGGGAATGCCGCCGGGGAAGCGGCGAAGGATCTCTGCTTCGGCTTCGGCACCGACGAGATCCCATTTGTTCAGGGCGAGGATGGTTTGTTTGTCGCCGGCGCCGAGTTCATCGAGGACGCGGATGGTGGTGTCGTGCAGTTCGGTGGCCTCGGCGCTGGAGGCGTCGACGACGTGGATGAGGAAGTCTGCGAGGGCGGCTTCCTCAAGTGTGGCCATGAAGGCTTCGACGAGGCGGTGGGGGAGGTTGCGGACGAAGCCCACGGTGTCGGTGAGCAGCACATCCTGATTGTCGGGGAGGGTGAGGCGGCGTGTGGTGGTGTCGAGTGTGGCGAAGAGTTTGTCTTCGGCGTCGACGTCGGCTCCGGTGAGGCGATTGAGGAGGGAGGATTTGCCGGCGTTGGTGTAGCCGACGATGGCGACGACGGGCATTTCGCGGTTGCCGCGTTCTTTGCGTTGGGTGGTGCGGATGCGGCGCACGTCGGCGAGTTCGGAGCGGAGGCGTGCGATGCGATCGCGGGCCAGGCGTTTGTCCACTTCGATTTGTTTTTCGCCTTCGCCGCGTGCGGCGGCGGCTCCGCCTTTGCCGCCACCGGCTCCGCCGCGCTGGCGGTCGAGGTGTTGCCACATGCGGGCCATGCGTGGCAGAGCGTATTGCATGCGGGCGAGTTCGACCTGGAGCGTGGCTTCTCGGGTATGCGCGCGGCGAGCGAAGATGTCGAGGATGACTTCCTCGCGGTCGATGACGCAGATGCCGCTTTCTTTTTCCCAGGCGCGTTGCTGGGCTGGGCTGATGCTGTTGTCGAAGACGATGCAGTCGCAGCCGTTTTCCTTGGCAGCATCCATCAGCTCCCGGGCCTTGCCTTTGCCCATGAGGTAGCGGGCGGTGGGTTTGGCGACGCGGACGGCTTCGGCCATGGCGACGCCGATGCCGAGGGTTTGGACCAGTTCGGCGAGTTCAGCGAGGAGGGCGCGGGCGGAGGCTTCTTCGGAGCGGTGGTGGTAGACGCCGATGAGCATGGCGTTTTCCACCATTTCGGGTCGCTCGCGAAGTTCGAACATGTCGATGGCCATGGCGTGGAGAGGGGGGGGAGCGAGAAGTGAGAAGTGAGAAGTGAGAAGTGAGAAGTG
>SLCJ01000056.1 GCA_007125835.1 Verrucomicrobiales bacterium
CGTATGCGAACGACTTTGTGATCAATGGCATTGGAGTCACCGAGGGTGCGGGCAACCTAGGTGCGCTGCGTTTCCAGGGCTCCACCGTTTCCGGCGACATCGAAGTTGCCAGCGCGGCGCGCATCAGCGCCGATGGCGCGAGCGGCATCCATACCGGCACGCTTGTCGGCAGTGATGATCTTGGAATCAATGCCCCCGGTCGACCCGGTGTGCTCACGTTCAGTGGCGACACCTCCGGCTACACCGGGACGGTGACGCTCAATGCCGGCACACTCAATGTTGGTGATCTTGGCGGCTCCCTTACCTTGGCGGCCGGAACGGTCAACCTTTCCGGCGCGGTGCCAGGCACCACACTTTTCTCTGGCGGCTCGACCCTGAATCTTCTTGCCGGTTCGACCATCGGAGCACCTGTCATCGACACCGGCGAACCTGTGGTTCTGCGTGTCGGCCAAGGGAGCACCGTGAGTGGGAACGTGGTCACCGACTTCGTCGCCGGAGACGATCTGTTTCTCGACCTCGCCGGCACCGTGACTGGAGATGTGACCATCGACGGCGGCAGTTCGATGCGTTTGAACGGGGGAAGCATCGGCGGCAATCTGATCAGCGGCACCTTCTTCAACGACTTAATTCCTGTCACCTTTGCTCAAACTGTGGATGTGGCCGGCAACCTTACCGTGGAGGGGGTGCAACAGGTCACGCTGCAGACGATACCCGCGCCGGGTGTGCCTTTGAATCTCATCACCTATGGAGGCAACTTTACCGGCGATGTCGAGGATTTCGAACTTGTCGGAAGTGTCCGCGCCGTCGTTTTCTCGGACACCGGTTCCGCCATCACTCTTGATCTTGGGGGTGCCACGCGCACTTGGGTGGGCGACGACGCCACCAACCCGACATTCTGGGATACGGAGTCCACTCCGAACTGGGCCGAGGGTGACAATCTTTTCTTCACTGGCGACGCGGTGGTTTTTGATGACACGGCGGCAGGATACAGCGTCGCGATGCAAGGCGGCTTGTCGCCATTCTCTGTGACTTTTGACAATGCCACCGAGAATTACACCGTGACCGGTCCAGGATTTATCACCGGGTCCACCGGGATTTCGATCAATGGCGGAGCCCAGGTCACCTTGGGAGGAGCAAATACATATACGGGTCCAGTGGCGGTGAACGCAGGCACGCTGGTGGCTTCTTCGGCCCAGGCCCTTGGGCTCACTTCCGGCCTCGGCATCGCCGATGGGGCTCGGGTGAATATTAATGGGCAGGCTCTCGGCAATGGCCAGCGTGCTTACGTGGCGACCATCGAAGGGGATGGCGGCGATGGCGCGGGGGCTCTCGTAAACACGGGTGCCGGTGTGGCTTCGAACGCCGGGATTGGCGGCTTGATTCTCTCCGGCGACGCCACGGTTGGTGGTACTAACCGCTTCGACCTTGGCTTGGCCAATGGGTTTCCCACATCGCCCCGATTCATCGAAGGCAACGGCTTCACCCTGACCAAAACTGGCGAGAACCAGATTGTCATGCGCGGACCGGCGACCGACATCACCTATGTGGTGAACCAAGGCAGCCTCACATTCGAGGATTTTGACTCGGCCTCGGGAACCGAAACCATCACGGTCAATGCCGGTACACTGTCCACGTGGGGCACTCGGACCTTGAACAACGATGTGATGCTCGCCGACGGCGTGTCCTTCGGCAGTGTGGGTGGCGGAACGGCCACCTGGAACGGAGCCATTTCCATGGCCGGGGATGCCACGGTGCTTACCACGACCAACCTGATCCTGAACGGGTCAATCACCGGCAGCGGTGAAATCACCCGTGGCGGCGGCAACCTCCTGTTCCTGCAGGGAGACAACAGCGGTTTTACAGGGCGGCTCATCAACAACGCCGGGATTCTCCGCCTCCTCAATGACTTGGCGCTCGGCGGTGGCACGGGAGCCGACGTGCTCGTGATTGGCGGTTCCACCCTCGAAGGTGGCACGCCGACGGCCGTTGAGTCGCTCACTCTCAACGCCAATCAAGGCATCACCCAGACTGGAAATGTCGTCTACAACCCCGGAGCGGACAACACGATGACGATCAACGGCCCTGTCATCGGCACGGGGAACATCACGAAATTGAACAACAACGGCACGCTGGTGTTCAATGCTCCGGTTTCCAGCACCAATGCGAACCTAACTGCGGAAGGGGGCACGATTGACATCAACCAAGGAGTGACGCTGACAACCGACGCCTCTGCGGCGGTACTCAGGAGTGCGAATGCAAACGTGATGAATCTTGCTGGAAACAGCAATGTGCGGCGTCTGCAAGTGGCCACCGGCACCATGAACATCGGCTCGGGTGCCGCGATCGTCGCCGATAGCTTTGAGACGTCCAATGGTGCCGGCACTCAATCGGTGGTCAATCAAACCGGCGGCAGCGTGACGATTACCGGTACCAACAGTGCCAACAGCAATGCACGCTCGATCTTGTTCGGTCACTGGGGAAGCGGTAGCTCGAGCACCTACAACATGTCCGGCGGTGAGTTCACCTCGTTGGGAGCTTTCATCGGATTGGGTTGGGATTCGCCGAGCACGATCGTGAACCAGAGTGGCGGCGTGGTTACCACCGCAGGCATCGGGATTGGGGCGCGGAACAATTCCGGCCAATACAACCTGACCGGCGGCGAGCTGTATCTTGGCAGCCTTGGCATCAACGGCACCGCTTCGAACAAGCAGATCAACCTGGGTGGCGGGCGCCTCGGTGCCTTCGCAAACTGGGGCAGTGCGCAAGCTGTGATCCTTACAGGCGATGGCGGAGATGTGACGATTGACACCTTGGACGCGATTGACGACACGACGCCGCGCAACATCACCCTGAGCGGCGGAGTGAGCGGCCCGGGTGGGTTTGTGAAGACCGGTCCGGGTGCCTTGGTGCTCGGCGGCAACAAGACCTACGAGGGCAACGCCGTGATTGAAGAGGGCTTGCTGGTGGTCAACGGCACGCTTCCCGGCAC